>JALZVN010000085.1 GCA_023299965.1 Saprospiraceae bacterium
ATCAGTATTGTTAACAGAAAACACTTTCAAATTTTTCACTCCATCTGCAGTTTTACCAGTATAGTTATTTCTAGTAAAATACATCATTTCACCTTCAGAAGCGAAAGCAGAAACCCCATCGTGGAACTTACCATTTACTGCACCTTCTAGCACTTTTGGCTTAGAATATCCTTCATCCGTTTTTTCAGCATAGAACAAATCTGTAAAATTATCAGAAGTCCAATTATCAATTAGTTTAGAAAATTTATTTGCTCCTCTATTGGAAGTAAATACAATCCCCTCACCAAAAGGTTGAGCAGAGAAATCTAAGTGTTTAGAGTTTAGCCCATCAAGTGTATTCAAGCTTACTTCATCAAAAGATCTGAAGTCATTCAAATCTGAACAGTTATCTATAAAAGATACTTTATTTTCAATGTTTGAAGAATTGTATTTATTAAACCAGTTAATAGCTTCTTGGCAATTTCCTGTCGCTTGTAATGCATGTGCGTAGTGTAGGATATCTTGCAATATTGGTTTGTCCATTACGACTTTAGAATACCAATATGCAGCTTCTTCATAATTAGAATTTAGTCTTGCAGCAGTAGCTAAGTTTGACCAGACTGTTTTATCTGCCTTATCTAAGTTATTAGATTTAAACATGGTTGCAGATTTAGCAAATCCTAAACCATCATACATATTTTGAGCAAGATTTACATTTTTTGACTCCTTTGACTCCAACCTGTTCAAAGCCAATACGACATCATCAGTCGTTTTTTCAGGAGTAAAAGCATTTGACTCATCTTGAGCGAAAGAAGGCGATAACATACTGATTAAAAGCCCAATTAAAATAGTGTTTTTTATAAAATGCATCGTTATTAATTTTTAATGCTAATATTAATTTTTGTTCTCCAGAACTAAAAAAATAGTTCCGTCCCTTGGATTATCATTCAACTTATACCTTCTTACTAGAAGTATCTTATGTTTTTAAGTTGCTTGTTTCCTTTTTCGAAGATGTACTCCAACATGATTTCATACCCACCTGCTGTATATGACCTCAACTCAGAAGTAGTAAAATCAAAAGCCATACCTGCTCTAAGGTTCGGAGTAAACTGATATTGAAGGATGGCATCTACAGAATCATCTAATCTCCAAGTACCTCCTATCCAAAACGCATCCATTAATAAGAAACTTGCATTAAGATCAATATCAAAAGGTGCATTAGCGTTGTAGCTCAACAATACTGAAGGTTTAAATTTCACCTGATCAGATATATTCAAAATGATTGCTCCCATTGCGTAGTATGTTCTATACACTGACTCGAAGCCTCCTTCAGAATAAAGTGAATTCTGTAAGACAGTTGGAATAGAAACACCAACGTAATAATTCTTATTAGACAAGAATACACCTAGACCAAAGTTTGGTCTAATATTGTTAGTTATGCCATCTGTAATAAAGTCATCTCCAACATCGGCTGCATTTACTTGCGAAAAATCTAATCGCCCGTGTTCAATTCTACCAGAGAGTCCAATACTTAGCTTAGCTGTTTCTCCAACTGGTACACGATAGTTGTAAGATATATTTGCGAATGTAGTATTCACAATACCAATCTTATCCGCTACTACAGACAGACCAATAGCAGCTTTTTTTCCTGCAAATGGAGTGTGTACATTAAAGTTTAATGTAGTAGGTGCTCCATCAATACCCAACCACTGATTTCTGTATACAGCTGAAGCAGCAAGCGCTTCTCTATCTCCTGCATAAGCTGGATTATACACCAACTTATTGAACATAAAGTGAGTAAACTGAGGATTGTGCTGCGCGTTTGCTTGGACAAAAAATCCTAGCATAAAAATTATAAAAACTATTTTATTCATCATGATAATATTTCTTATTTAAGTTTAAATTAGGTATCGACTAAAATTATCTAATGATAGTTATATACCCTGTCATCGCCTCATTCTCATCCTGATCCATTTTGAAAATATAGAAGTAAGTACCCGCTGGCAAATCATCACCTTCGTATGTACCTCTCCAGTCATTTTGGTAAGTCACTTGTTCGTGAACTTTATCTCCCCAACGATTGAAAATTTGAATAATATTGTTTTCAAGTTGGAATGCACAGTCAATTACTAATACATCATTTTTGTTATCATTATTAGGTGTCAATACGTTAGGAATATCACAATCAAAAGTCTGTTCTCGAACATTGATATTTACAGTAGCCACTTGGCAATCGTTACAACTAACATCACAAATCTCATATTCAAAAGTATATAAGCCTGTAAAAGTAATCGCAGGTTCAAAAACAAACGATCCATCCGTATTGAAGCTTACTTCTGGAGAATTACTCAATAGAGAAATCGTCCAATCAGAATTACCATTAAACTCTTCGTTATCTAATACATTCTCTTCTGTAAGAGTTGAACCTTGTAGTACGGTATAAACATCATTTACTGCATCAATACCTTCCTCTACAAAAACAGTTAAGTCAGCAGTAGAAAAATCTACACAAGCTCCATTACTCAATGACCATGTAAAGACATTGGCTCCTGCTTGTAAATTACTAACTGAAGTAGATTCTATATTTTCATTAGTAATAGTAGCGACTCCATTTGTAGTCCAAACTCCTGTACTCTGAGTAAGTGTATTAGCTACTAGTGTCGCCTCATTAGATCCACAAATTGATATTTCATCTTGTGCAAGATTTGCATCTTCATTCGGAATATCTGAAACAGTAACAGTAACTTGATCAGAAGCAAAATCCGTACACGCTCCTTCAGACAGAGTCCAAACGAATGTATATGTACCAGGCATCAAATCAGAAACCATTGCTACTTCATTGGTCGGATTATCAATACTTGCTTGTGCAGGTCCTTCAAACTGTGTCCAAAGACCAGTAGCTGAATTGATTGCGGTAGCGCTTAATACAACATTTGTCACATCTAATTCGCAAATCTCCACATTATCAGTAAATACGATAGCATCATCTGCTGGAGTTGTTAAGAATACTCTCACTGTATCTTGTATATAATTTTCGCAATTTCCATTAGAAAGTGACCAAACAAATGTGTTCTCTCCTTCTACTAAAGTAACTCCTGAATTAGGGTCAAAAACATCAGTTATGCTAGCTCCTACAGTATTGAATATACTCCATCTTCCAGTTCCAACTGTTGGCATTATAGCTTCCAAATTGAATGAGTTTACAGTACATATATTTTGATCTGCCCCAGCATCAGCAACTTGATTATCTGGAATTTCATCTACATTCACAGTAACTGTCGCAGAGCTAAAGTCTCCGCAAATACCGGCACTTAATGTCCATGCAAAAACGTATTGACCTGCCACTAAATCACTTGCCATAGTGTTTTCAGAAGAAGCATCTGAAAGAATAGCAACAGATGGTCCAGCCATCTGAGTCCATTGGCCTGTTGACAATACTGGAGTTACAGCATTTAGATTAATTGCATTAGCAGTATCGTCAGCACAAATCTCAATCAAATTGTTCATCACTTGAGCTGTCTCATTTGGTAAGTCAGTTACAGAAATCACAACTTGAGCATTTGAGAAATCTTCACAAACACCATTAGACAATGTCCAAGTAAAAGTATGATCTCCAACTGGTAAATTAGATACCATTGTATTTGGATCGTTTACATCAAGAATATCACCCGAAGTAGATGTCCACACCCCTTGACCAACTGTAGAGGTAACAGCAGATAAATTCACTTCACCACCACAAACCGTTTGATCGGCACCTGCATTGGCAACTTCATTTGGAATCTCATCAATAACAACTTCTACATTAGCTGAACTAAAAGTACCACAATCATCTGTTGATAATTCCCAAGCAAATGTAAATGTTCCTGTATTGTTGTAATTAACAGTTGTAGTATTAGAATTAGGACTTACAATAGTAGTAGGTGAACCAGAAACTTGTGTCCATGATCCATTTGATGCAGAAGGCATAATAGATTCTAGATCTAAATCACTTCCTTCGCAAATTCTGATAGCATCATTCACTACTGCAGCTTGTTCGTTTGGCGCTGTAGTAATTTCAATACTTACTTGATCAAAAGCATAATCTTCACAAGCTCCACTTGAAAGTGTCCATGTCAATATATTTGTGCCTAATGACAAGTCAGAAACTGAAGAATTAGGATCATTTAGGTCAGAAAATACTGCACCTGTATTACTTGTCCATTGTCCAGTACCTACGCTTGGCATTATCGCATCTGTAGTAACTGTTTCACCTTGGCAAAAACTTAGATCAGATCCTGCTTCAGCAACATCTGTTGGCAATGCATCTACAGAAAAAGAATACGTATCTGTTCCATTAACCCCACACTCTACTGTACTTAATTGCCAAGCAATTTCATAAGTACCTGTCACCAATCCACTGATATTTGTAGTAGATGAATTTTGGTCAGAAAACGTAACAGCACTAGGACCAGATACAAACATCCATACTCCACTTGATATAGTTGGGTTTTCAGCATTTAGTACAAAGTTATTTGCATTTGTCACGCATATAGATGATTCTGTATTTAATATATTAGCTGTTTCATTTGGAATATTATTATTGGTAACAATCACTGTATCACGGCTATATTCCGCACATGCATCGGTACTTAAAATCCAAATGTAGGTATGCGTTCCAACAGGCAAATTATTCACTTCTGTATTTGCATCGTTAACATCTATAATGACACCATTTGACCCTATCCACATCCCCGTTCCTTGTGATGGTATATCTGCAGATAGCGTAACATTTGCGCTTGCACAAAGGATCATATCTAAACCTGCATCAGCCGCCTCTGTTGGAATGTCCGTTATGTTCACATTGAATAAATCAGACACTTCCGAAGTACACCCATTTTGTTCAACTACTACATAGTAATTACCATTGATCGCTGAACTTGAATTTGGAAATACAAGAGAAGGACTAGTTGTTGTTGTGAATAGCACATCATTCTCCGTAAACCAAGAGTAAGTAGTATTTGTCGTACTCGTAAAGTTATTTATAGCAATACTAATATTTGATCCTTCACAAGCTGTAATCACATTAGAATCAAATTCTGCCATTTCTAAATTGTCCGCAACCGCTATTTCAATTTCATCCGTTCTAATAGCGCAATCATTGATATTTGCTTCTACAGTATAAAAACCTGCGTCCGTAGTCTGGATACTTGCAAGGTCAACATTTAGTCCATTGCCAATCACCGTACCTGAAGGATCAAACCAAGTATAAATTGTTTCTGCTGTTGGATTTAATACTCTTAAATTAAACATTTGACCAGCGCAAGCTGTATCATTGGTAAGGTTACTTTCTATAACAGGAGATACTGATGTGTCTACTAAGGAAACAGAAACTGGTGATGAAGTAGACACTCCACAACCTCCAGCAGATACTTGTACTTGATAGTTTCCTTGATTAACAATAGTAGCATTTGGCACGATGAATTCAGGCGTGGAAGTTGTACCTACTGTAGATCCATTTAAAATCCATGTATACTCTATACCTGTACCTGTGACCATTGTAGAAGTAAGCATAATATTGTCACCACTACATACATTATCATCTAGTGCAAAAATTTGTGGTTGTTCTGGCCCTTCTGTCAAATCAATTGTATATGTCTCGACATTAGAAATACATCCAGCTCCACTATCAACTATCAGTGAATACTCTCCTGCATTCATAATATCTATACCCGTAAGGATGAACTCGAAAGTACCGTTTGCTGGAGCAGTTACTTCTGTCATAAAACCATCAGGTCCAGACAAAATGTAATTAAGGTCTCCCACCAAATTCGTGTTATTATTGACTGCTGTAAATAATACATCTTCACCTGTACAGTATGCCCCAGTACCAATCATAGCCTCAATATCAGCTGGTTGATCTGCCACTACAAAAACAGTATTATTAGTACTTTTACAACCATTTAAAGTGACTTCAAGTCCAAAATTTGTACTTCCTGACAATGACATTAACACTGGATTCTGTGTAGTAGAAAATAGGAAACTATTGAAAAACCACTCGTACGAAGCACCCGGTACAGTCTGAGCAAATAACTGAACTTCTCCTCCAATACATACATTATTAAAATTCGAACTTGGTATAGATTCTGGAGTTTCAGTCACTTGAACGCTGACAGGAGCTGAAGGTGATGATTCACAATCTACGTCTGTCATAACGGTTACAGATAAAGGCATTACTAACAAAGGATCGTCACCTTGAATTTCATATGTTGGATCATTTGAAGTTGCGATTTGCACACCATCTCCATTCGTCCAAATATACATGATAGCGCTTGCAGGATAATCTCCCTCATAAGTAGAAGACTCATTGACTGTAAGACTTAACATATCTGTAGAGCAAATCGCACTAGGTTGATTTACAGTTGGTGTCACTAATGGTACAGGACAAACTAGAGAATTTACTTCAATAATATCTGGTATACCTGACATATCTAAATCTGGGCAAGGTGCTCCAGTAGGACACTCCTCAGCATCCAAAATCTCATCGTTGTCACTATCAACATCTCTAAAATCTGGAATACCATCTCCGTCTGTATCTACAGGGTTAGAAGTGTTATTATTATTACCTCCTGGCAAAATAACTTGACCATTCTCATTTACTTCTAACTGTCCCTCTCCAATGACTCCATCGTTGTCATTATCAGGCAGATTGTTTTCATACACATCAAAGATGCCATCGTTGTCACTATCTAAATCTTCATAATCAAAGATGCCGTCGCCGTCTGTATCGAGTGGAGATGATGTAGAATCATTCGTCCCGTTCTGTCCGATGACTCTTCCGTTATCATCTATAGATGGTGCTCCAACACCAACGATACCGTCATTGTCAGGATCTACATTACCTGCTTCTAATACATCGTTGAGTCCATCATTATCGCTATCTAAATCTTGATAATTTGGAACTCCATCACCATCGCTATCTCTCGGAGAAGAGGTAGTAGCGATTATATTATTCTCTATCAATTGACCAAATTCATTGACCGTAAAGCCAATAATACCATCGCCATCTTCATCTATACCACCTCCTTCAATAACATCATTAATACCATCATTGTCTGAATCAAGGTCTAAGTAATCAGGGAATGTATCTCCATCATTGTTTGTGGTAAAAGAAGAAACAGTCGTATTTGGTACTGAAATAACTCTTCCAAAGGAATCAACGTCTGTGCTATTAATCAAACCTATAACACCGTCTCCTTCTGGATCTTCTAGACCAGCCTCTGTAATATCATGAATACCGTCATTATCACTATCTCTATCTAAGTAGTTTGGTACCATATCGCCATCTTGGTCAGGCGCGATTGCTATATAATCTGCAAGCCCTGATCCACTTGCAGTCACCATACCAAAAACATCTACATTTAGCATACCTGCTGACAAGAAACCATCGTCGTCTGAATCGCCCAATAGTGCTTCAGCTACATCATATATACCATCATTGTCTGAATCCAAATCTCTATAGTCTTGAATTGCATCATTGTCATGATCTGCTATATTAGTACGTACTGTAAATGGTTCGTTACCTGTAGTCGATACTGCAATACCAAATTCGTTTACAGTCACCGACCCTGTTCCTACCACACCGTCTGCATCACCATCTGGGTTTCTTCCTTCAATGGCATCAGTCAATCCATCGTTATCACTATCTCTATCACGGAAGTTAAAGATCTGATCTGAATCACTATCTAAAGGAAGTATTAATTGATTTCCATTTTCTTCGATATTGATAAGAGATATTAACCCGTTTTCGCTAACAGTTATTGCAGACTCTCCTGCGGAAAGAATTCCATCCTCATTAAGGTCAAAAGAACCAAAGTTGGCCTCTGTGACATCATGGATACCATCATTATCTGAATCTAAATCATATGCATCAGGATGGTTATCTAGGTCTGCATCATGAATACTATAATTTACTTCAGCAGTGAACGCATCATTATCTGTGCCCAATGGATTGAATAATCCATTTTGTCCAAACACGATATTTGCTCCATCAATAAAACCATTTCCGTCTGTATCTTGAAAATCATGATCCGCCTCTAAAATATCAACGATTCCATCATTGTCTGAATCTAAATCTAAGTGGTTAGGCACTCCATCTTGATCGATATCTAAAGCTAGATTGATCTGATCACAGATACCGTCTCCATCTAGATCGGCACAGCCTAAATCAAAAGCTGGATCATCTGCATCTAGGTAATTAGGTACTCCATCAAAATCCTCATCAAAATCAGGATTTAGGTTATCTGGGAAACAAGCAATTCCTTCTACACCAGCACAAAGCTCAAGAATATCAAGGATACCATCGTTATCGTTATCTATATCATCATCATCACGCACACCATCATTATCCGAATCATTTGGGATAATAGTAATATCATCTACTACATCTAAAAATAGAGTAGAACCAGCAGATACACTAGCAACATACGTCCAGTAATCCAACATCCTAAGATCACCAAAATTATTAGAAAAGGTAAATGGTTCAGCGGTAAGAACTGGCTCAGTTCCTCCTCCACTTACTGCTTCATTTAATCTAGAGTGATCGTATAAAAATTCACTATTTGGCGAATTACCATTCAGTCTTGTTAGGGTAACTCCACCTAAATCATTTTCTATATCTGAAAGTGTAAGGTGAATTTCACCTGCGTTTACCGTCAATCGATAAGAAATTTCTCTATTGAATTGCTGATCTAAGACCTGTCCATTTTGATCTAAACCATCCCAAAGGATTTCGTTTACACCAGTAGAAGCAACATCGTTGATGATTCTATCATTATTGTTTCCGAAAACACCATCGTTATCAATATCGATAATCAATTGAGCATTACCACCCAAGTTTGTATTGTAGTTAATGATTGCTCCATTTACTCTATCTAGAACTGCAGAAATCCCATTACCATTGACTGGGTCATTTGATAATAAGTCAGTACCTAATATTTCTACTTCAAATTCTGGTGCTTCTTGAAACAACCAAGTCGTATGCGTATCATTTCTTATGATATCAGTTACCATAGCAGATGAAGGCATGTTAGGATCTGGTAAATTGAAAAACACTTTATTGTTTATCAAGCCAGACATATCTCTAGCCTGTGGCTCATAGAGGTAAAATTGATCGGATTGGAATGTATTTATATCAGCTGATCTTAATACTTCATTGAGTTCATATGATGCATATGTAGGCTCAATGTCTCCGTTAATAATTCCTTTATTGTTTGAATTGATTTGAAATCCCCATGGATCTACATCGTTGTAGTCAATTTGAAATTGAAATCCTTCATTTGTTAATAAGAAATAAGAAGGAGAAGAGGTGTTTCCATTTTCACTAATAATGGATTGGTACTCGTTGGTGAATACTCTACCCTCCAACATATTACCGCCCTCGTTGGCTGCTGCATTCTGAGAAATAGTAATATCCCATGACAAGACAACTCTTCTATTGGTAGGTTGGTCTTCCAATCTATCCCAAGGATCGCTGTTCATTAAATTGTCAAATCCAGTAAACTGGTAAAACGGATACTCTAAAGTAATCGTCCAGACTCCTTCTTCTCCGGAATCAACCTGGACAATACCAGGGTCGTATCCCAAACCAGAAGTAGAACCACCACCCGTAGGACCATTCAATTCTTCAATGTTGTTGTTAATAATGGCTTGCCCTACAGTCGTACCTGTGTTATTGTAGGTAGAATGTAAGGTTCCGTCAGGTCGATAGACCTTGATAAATCCTCCTGAAATACCAACATGGGAAGCTCCAAAGTTGATGAATTCTCCAGCGTTGGCGTACACTTTAAGTTGTTGAGGTCTTTCCGCAAAGTAAAAAAGTCTAAATCCATCGTTGTTGATGAAATCAACTGAACCTTCGGCTTTTAGTTTATTAGGAGAGAAAAGGAGCGCTAATAATAGTGTCGATGTTAAAATCGCAGCGCTAATAAAACGTAATATTCTTTTGTCAGTATTCATTAGTACAAATAAGTTAATGATTGTATCTAAGTGTATACTTACCTTATATATAAAAAGATTCTATATGTGTGACAAAATTTGTCTTTTAGAAAAGTCAGATCTGACTAAGATATCATCATACTGGAAAAATGGGCTAAAAAATTGACAATCAGGCTCTGATAGCCTCAACGGGATCCATCCTAGAGGCCATATAGGCTGGGATTATTCCTGAGACAATTCCTACCAACAATGAGATTCCGACTCCCAGGATGACATTGTTCCATGATAGGTAGATGGGGAATCCGGCTGCCACGGAAAGCAAAATTGTGACTAAGTAAACTAGCCCTAATCCAAGTAAGCCACCGAGGATACAAAGCACAACAGACTCTATCAAAAACTCTAATAGTATTATATAGTGTTTGGCTCCTAAGGCTTTTTTGACTCCTATGAGTGGTGTACGTTCCTTAACGGATACAAACATAATATTAGCCACGCTGAACATCCCGACAATGATGGCGAAAATACCAATAATAAATCCTACTGCATTGAGAGATACAAAGACAACATCTAGAATAGAGGTGAGCATAGACATTTCGTTTAGAGAAAAGTCATCGTCTTCTCTAGGTCTCAAGCGATGATTCGCTCTGATCACTCCCGTTACTTCATCCTTTAAGTCCTCGATATCGCTACCCTCTTTGGCTTTCAGACTAATGGTCGTTCTCATCACATTACGCGACTTGAAATTGGCCATTGTTTTTGCGGATTCTGCAGAAACCAATACGACGTCATCAAAATCTGCCACATTAATAATATCATCTCCTGACTTAGCAATAACACCCGCTACTTTATATTTTCTGCCTTTTAGCTTGATGGTTTTATTTATTGGATCAATCCCTCCAAACAAGGCTTCCGAAACATTATACCCTAAAACAACTTTGTTTGCTGCGGTTCGATATTCTGAGGGAGTTAGATTTCTACCTTGCTCAATTTCAGAAGCAAACATATCTATAAAATCTGCTGTGGTCCCCATAATGGCTACATTCGTAGCGCTATTGGATTTGTACTTCAAGGTGGAGATGCCAACGACAGTATAAAAACAGGACATTCCTGCACTTTTCACCTTGTCCCTCACGAGTTCGTAGTCTTCAAAGGAAGGGTTAGGTCTTTTGATATACTGCCACCATTTTTTGTGAGAATCAGTCCAGCTAAATTTTTCCACAAAAATGATATCACTACCCAGCTTATCAAAGCTACTGCGCACATTATCTTCAAGAGAATCTACTCCTGAGAAAACACTAATAATGCAAAAAATACCAATGGTGATACCAAGCAAGGATAAGAAAGAGCGCAGTTTGTTGCCACTCAACTGCCCTAAAGCTAGTATAGCACTTTCACCTATGATTTTAAATATGACGCGCATTGTTGATTTGGTATTTGGTAAAAATACATTTATAAAGCCTAAGTTTTATAAAAAATCGATGAACGGAGCGTATTGGCAGATGGATTGATGTCTGCTTTAAGCATTATGATAAGGTATGGGATATAGCACTTGAAATGAGTAGTTTGGATCTAAATGAATAATAATTTTCCTTGAGGGGGTAATACATCTAATTAGAAACCGGACAAGCGATCTGAAATAGTAGCCGAATTGGGCAGAAGGGCGGGTTGATCTGAGGCTAGACCGTAGGGCCGAGCGAAGAGCGACTTGCCTGTCTGGTAGGCAGGGCTTGCAAGGTAGCGCCTAGCCCTGCTTATCAGCCATTTTCAGCTGATAAGCAGGGCTAGGTGGCCCCAAGAAAAACCATTCAACCACAGCAGATTAGCTGTAGAGAATAAAATTCACCATAATATAGAGTCGGGTGTTGGCTTGTAGGATCAGAATACTTATCTTCGCACTCATTTTTGAAAAAATAGTAACCCTTATGAGGACTAAATTATCACAATTCCAATTTGAACTTCCTGAAGAATTGATCGCTCAATACCCTACTGATATTAGAGATGAGAGTAGATTGATGGTGGTGCATAGAGAGACTGGACAAATAGAGCACAAGGTGTTTAAGGATATCATCGATTACTTTGATGATGAGGATGTCATCATCCGTAACAATACAAAGGTGTTTCCTGCAAGGCTGTATGGTCGAAAAGAGAAGACTGGGGCTAGCATAGAAGTATTTTTGTTGAGAGAGCTTAACTCTGATGCAAGACTATGGGACGTATTGGTTGATCCTGCGCGTAAAATTAGAGTAGGAAACAAGCTGTACTTTAGTGATGAGGATGAAAATGATATCTTAGTTGCGGAGGTAGTGGATAATACCACTTCGCGTGGTAGAACGATTCGCTTCTTATATGAAGGTACTGATGCTGAATTTAAAGCTGATGTGGGAAGATTAGGAAACACTCCTCTACCAAAATATATCAATAGAGAGATAGAACCGATCGATATCGAAAGGTATCAAACGCTATATGCTAGTGAAAGTGGCGCTGTCGCAGCTCCTACTGCAGGACTGCACTTCAGTAAGCAACTACTTAAAAAGCTAGAAATCAAAGGTATAGACTTTGCTGAGGTAACTCTGCATGTAGGTCTAGGTACTTTTAGAAATATAGAGGTCGAGGATTTATCAAAGCATAAGATGGATGCGGAATATTTCAAAATACCGCAAGAGGCTGTTGATAAAATCAACAAAGGTATCAAAGAGAAAAGAAGAGTTTGCTCTACAGGTACGACTAGTATGCGATCCATCGAATCGGCTATTTCTGCAGAGCAAATGCTCAAAAAGGCAGAAGGCTGGACAAATAAATTTATCTATCCTCCTTATGAGTTCACTATTGCCAACTCCATGATTACCAACTTTCACTTACCTAAGTCAAGTTTGTGTATAATGGTTTGTGCATTTGGTGGCTACGACTTGATGATGGAAGCGTATCAAGTGGCGATAAAGGAAAAATATAGATTTTATAGTTATGGAGATGCTATGCTAATCTTATAAATTCAGATTAAGCATCGATACTTCAAAAGCCTATATCTCATGAGATATAGGCTTTTTTTATTCTCCATTGTCTTGTGGTGTAGAGCAAGCAATTATTTAAGACAATCTTAAAGGTTTACTGAATAATAAATATTGCACTATATTTGTTTTGGTGATATGTATCCGCCATCATAAATGAAAGAGAGAATTTTGATCCTAAAATACCTTACCAAGCTATCTTACCTAACAGTTGTTTTCTTTCTTTTGGGAAATTCACTATCCGCTACAGAAAGTACTGTAAACATTGAGTTTTATGGTCAAAAAGTAGATCTCAGCTATGATGAAGGCTTGGTGAAGGTCTCAGGGACTCCCTATGGCGAAATGCAATTCACTGCATTTTTAAAGGAAAAAGAAACAGCCAATTATCAAGGATTAGTCAATCAGTTGCAAGCTCTAAAAGAAGAGATGAATCTGAATGACTGGATGTACTTTGAGCTTATGCACAATAGCATAGAACATATGCTAAGCAGCGGTAATAAGTATGAGAAAAATCTATTTGCTCATTTTCTTCTTTCAAAAAGTGGCTATGATAGCAAGATCACTTTCATGAATCATAAGATATGGGTAAATGTATATACTGAGGACAATCTGTTTGAGATATCTACCATCCTCCTAGGCAACAAAAACTTTGTAAACCTTACCGCTGCTATCGATAAAAATGATAACGCAAGAGATCAGGTATACCTCTTAGATTACAACATACCTGGAACTAAAAGAGCCTTCAGCTTCGAAATGGATGCCCTGCCTAAGATCGCTCCACAACCAAAGGATGTAAATATTGGATTCGACTTTAAAGGAAAACCTATCAGTCTAGATGTGACCATAGATCTCAATATGATCGAGATCCTTCAAAACTATCCCATATTTGATGAAGTATCTTATCTAGAAACTCCTCTCTCTCCTACTGCTATTGCGTCACTGAGACCTCAATTGCTCCAGTATATGGAACCTATGAATGAAGAGACAAAGCTTGAATTTTTGGTCTCTATAACTCGTATGGCCTTTAATTATAAAGAGGATTATCAAGCATTTGGGAAAAACAAACCTATGATTGCTGAAGAACTTTTCTTCTACAATTACTCAGATTGTGAAGATAGATGTGCCTTGTTTTACAATCTCAATAAAATAACTATTGATCTTCCATTACTCGTCATAGCTCTACCTGATCACTTATCTATAGCTGTAGCAATGAATACAGCCCCTACTCGATCAGGAAACATCATACAATATGAAGGGAAGCAATATTATTTTTGTGACCCAACTGGTCCATTTAATGCGCACCACATAGGTACACTACCAAAGGAATACCGCTCAAGCACTTACGAGATATTAAGTTCTTACAAATAGCCCAAACCCACACCTCTGATAATCAAATGATTACATATTTTCTTAATAAATTTTAACAAAAAAAAAATGGTATCCATTTTTAAAGAAATAAGTTATTGGTGGACAACGATTAGTTTGTTACATTTGCCCGAATTTTCACTAGAGAAAATTTATTGAATGAGTAGAACTAATTCCCTTAGAAAGTAGTTATCCATTCAAATAACTTATTAATAATTAAAGTATGTATTGGACTTTAGACTTAGCACATAATCTCGAGGATGCGCCTTGGCCAGCAACTCGTGATGAACTTATAGATTATGCTATCAGATCAGGAGCTCCGTTGGAGGTTATCGAAAATTTACAGATGATCGAAGATGAAGGTGAAGTATATGATAGTATGGTTGAAATTTGGCCTGATTATCCCAGAAAAGATGATTTTCTTTTCAATGAAGACGAATATTAATTTCTGATTTTTCATTTTAAAAATGAAAAAGCAGCAGATGTTATCATCTGCTGCTTTTTTATTGTGTCCTACCGTTACAGTTGTGACACAATTTTTGCTCAAATTTTTCCATATAAATAAATTATTTAATACATTTACCTCCCCGCAAATACACAAAAGCTAATACAGGATTCCATTCGAATAACACAAAACGTTATCCTTAGGCAGTAAAGAATCATTAATTTTTGATTCTTTTTGTTCTTTAATAGGAAAGAAAAAATTATTAAAGTCTCTAATTTAAGTACCTCTTGTATATAAACAGGCGTACTATTGGAGAGGCTTTATATGTGACAGTAATTTTCATTATTAGAAATTACCTGTCTCAGAAAACCATTTGGAATACTAATCGCAGCGTGGAATGAAAAATCTGATAGAAATATCGAAGATTGTTACAAAGAAGAAGGTCAGGAAAATCGAAATATTTGATGACCACTCTCTGAAGAACAAAAACAGCAAATTCAATGACTTTTATGAGTCCTTGATGCTAGGCAAGTTTAAAAACGATAGAGATGCTGCCTCTGCACTATATGACTGTAGTCCTACAGATGACAAGTATCGGCAGCTCAAATCTAGATTTAGAAAGCGCCTTTTAAATACGCTTTTCTTTTTAGATATCAATTTACCTTCTACCAGTACATACGAAAGGGCTTACTACTCGTCTAATAAAGAATGGACTCTTGTAAAGATTCTTTTGTCGTATAATGCCAATTCCACAGCTTCTTCTCTAGCTAAGCATATCTTGAGCATTGCTCTCAAATTCAAATTTGCAGATGTGATTGTCAACTGTGCGCGAATATTGCGCGAACATGCAGCAAGAGAAGGTGATGAAAAAAGCTATGAATTATACGACGGTCATGTAAAGCAGTTTGCCAATATACTCGAAGCAGAGATTCGCTCAGAAGAACTCTATCAGCGAGTCATCATGAATTACCTTAAACCACCAAGTAAAAATCAAAACCTTCGTGAAAAAATAGACACCTACTGTGATGCATTAGTAGGCTTGTCAGAAGTTTATGACTCCCCTGTTGTGGTATACAACATGTATCTAGTGTGGGCGCATAGATATCAAATGCTGTATGACTTTAATTCTATGTTGGAAGTATGCAGCAAAGCAGAAGCCTATATAGAAGAAAATCCTACTTACTATAGAGCAGACAAGATGGCTATCTTTCAGCTTAAAAAAATGTCTGCTTATCTGCATTTAAGAGATTGGAAGAACGGTAAAGTCAATGCTGAGAAATGCTTACAGTCATTTCCTAAGGGAGGTGATATATGGTTTCAGTTTATGGAATACTATCTCCTACTTGCCTTCCATACCGAAAATTACGTCAATGCGATAGCCATTTATAACGACGCTGTATCGAACTCTAAGTTTAAGAAACAGAGCTTGGTCACTAGAGAAAAGTGGAAAATCTATGATATCTACCTCAACTATATCATCGAAAGCCAAGGAAAGGATAATACCTTACTGGAATCACAAAGAAGAAAAACATTTAGACAATCTAGATTCTTGTCAGATCCTATCTTATACCCTAAGGATCAAAGAATATTTACCGTTCTGATGGTTGTCGCTCAAGTACTCTTTTTCATAGAGAAGAAGAGCTTTACTTCAGCAGAAGAACGCATAGATCGCTTAAAAAACTATGCGAATAGACAGCTCAAAAAGGAAGAATATAACCGCGTCAATCAGTTTATACGCCTGCTACAGCAATTGAGCAAGGCAAACTTTCAGGTTGACAAACTCTCCAATACGCGAAAATATCTCGACAAGCTTGATGAAAGCAAATTTTTGTACAGAGGCTTGATATCAGAGCTAGAGATTATTCCTCTAGAGAAGTTATGGGAATTGACTCTTTCAAGATTAAAATAGCCAAAATGGATAATGCTTACGTCAGAAATGAGTAATTTTGGTGTAAAGCAATAAATTAATCTTGAAAAAAATCAACATAGCCATCGATGGCTATTCCTCCTGTGGTAAAAGTACATTAGCAAAAGATATTGCAAAAAAGCTAGGCTACAAGTATATTGATTCCGGTGCTATGTATCGTGCGGCTACATTATACTTCCTCGATGCCAATATAGATATACAAAATCACGAGGCTATTACCCAAAACCTGGACCAGCTAGACATTAGCTTTGAATATCAAGATGGTAAAGCCGTTACATGCCTCAATGGGGTCAATGTAGAAGAGCAAATAAGGAAAATGAGGGTAGCCAGAGCGGTTAGCCATTTAGCCATCATTTCCTCTGTACGCCACAAACTCGTAGCTCAGCAGCAGGCACTAGGTAAGGATAAAGGCGTGGTCATGGATGGTAGAGACATCAGTACAGTAGTTTTTCCAGATGCGGAACTTAAAATATTCGTCACTGCCGAGATTGATATCAGAGCAAATAGGAGATATCAAGAATTACTAGCCAAAGGCGTAGAAACTAATCTAGACGATATCAGAGCCAATCTGCGCGATAGAGACTACATTGATAGTACTAGGCTAGACAGCCCTCTAAGTCAAGCCGATGACGCTATCCTTCTGGATAATTCTAATCTTGACAGAGACTCACAACTGCAAAAAGTACTAGAATGGGCGCACAAAAAAATTGGTGCCGAAAAAAGATCTACACTATAAATCAATAAAGTTTCCTGTCAATAGAGTCCAATCATACGACTTAAATTTTAAGTCGTACTTGGTTTCATCATTTGGCACGATATCATATTGAACTAGAAATTTCTTTACAGATTTTTTTCCACCAAAGTCAGCACGAAACCAAGAGAATAATGGAGTTGTAGTTAATTGATTTCCTTCAACACTTGTATTCTCCTTTAGATAAATCTCATTCACTTTATTCAATTGAGATTCTACATTCACGTCATCGAATATCGCTACAGGAGGGCAACTTATTGCTCCACAGTTTAAGGCGAAATGAATGCGTCCATCGATGTCTTTATTACGCAGTTTTCTTTCCCACTTGCTCACGAATAATCTTTTCATGTATCCTAGGGATAACTTCACTCTTGAATTTCGCAGTATACCATGCTCTATATTATCATAGCTCATATCGATTCCTGCAATTTTATGCCTTTGTTCTTTATAGAATAATTTCTTATCCTCAAACATTTCAGGATTAGCAATCAGCTCTACTTGCACCAATGCGTTGTACATATTCATCCAGAAAGCCAGCTTCTTCTGCTTGGAATCAAGTGATTGTACTAGGTCATCAAATTTGATATTTGCAATATCTTTTAACCTTGCTTCTGTTTGACTAGCCTCGCCATTTTTGATGGACTGCAAAAGATCCACAGACAATTGGACATGCGAATTAGTTTGCACGTTTAGTGCATTCAGATTCGTTTTTCCATTCGCTGAAAGACTAAAATTGCCTGCAATAAGAAAAAAATAAAGGATTGAAAATTTTAAAGTCGTTTTCATCTGGTGTTATTATAGATTGTATACTACAATAACGCTTATGCCTTATGAAAAGATTTAAATTATAGAATTATGCTATTTTAAAAATAGCAAAGCTAGCCATGAGCTAACAAAAGAGTTCCAGACTGGCAAAAAAAAATCTCCTGAAATCGTTTCAAGAGCTTTTTTTGTTTTTAATTAAATAGTCGGTCGCTACATTGAGATCAAACGATAATTGGTTGCTACAAGTATAAAAAGCCTAATCAATTGCAGTTGTCTAGAAAGGCCACCTTGATACTTCCAGATTTGAATTTACTCACCAACTGATCACTTGTAACGCTATAAATCTTTTTTGAAAATTTCTCTTTTAGAAAATATAATCCAGATTCGAAAGATATGGAATCAACGAAAATCGTGTTCTTATTCATGATGGTAGTTTTTATATTCTGCTAAAAAATATATGAATGCTCAAGCCTCAATGATGATGATATATACGTTAGGTATGTAAATGTTGTTGTATAAATCGTCGACACTTGAGAAAATATCCGAATGTTATGTCGACTATAGGAAAAATATCCAATATATATTTCAATATAGTGCAAAAATGCCTTACAAAAAAATATATATGTTAAAGTTCGAACTTTTTTAAGGTTTAAATAGTCTTAACTATACATAAACAAATTATAAATCTAAAAATTCTTAATTATGAATCGATTACTCATAATGATCTGTATCCTGGCGATCTATTTGATTTCAGGCACAGCTACAGTCGAAGCTCAATCTCCCATAAATCAAGAAGATTATGCCGCAAATGATACTTTCACTAGAAAAGGTGGGATTAGCGTAGATAGCCATGCAGCAATTATGAGCGATAAAATGGACATCAACTACGCCAATCTCAATAATATCATTGCCGCATCTTACTTAGATCCGAGTGACGGATTTATCGGTCTTCTCTTCTCTCATAATGTAACGTCGCCAAACATCTACTACAAAATAGTGGACCAGGCAGGTAGAGAAGTGTATAACGGCTCAGCGCATGCCGCTGCGGAAAACCAGCTTAGCCTATATTATAACACTCAAAATCTTCCTTCTGGGCGGTACCGTGTGTATGTAGAAAACGCTGATTTTTTTATAAGCACGTCGTTTATAAAATAATAATATAACTTTAGAACTTATTGTCGAAGAGACTGTCTATTCTACTAGGCAGTCTCTTTTATATTTGGTCTGCTATTTATAAAAACAAAAAAATATGACTCAAGAAAAAGCAACGCTTATATATATCGGTGATCCTATGTGCTCATGGTGTTACGGTTTCAATCCAGAATTAAGCAAGGCAGCTAAGCAACTAGAAGAAAAAGTAGACATACAACTTCTCATGGGAGGATTGCGCCCCTATGGTACAGAAACCATCGTCGGCATGAAATCTTATCTCAAAGAGCATTGGGACCATGTGCATCAGGCAAGCAATCAACCATTTGATTATGCCATCCTCGATGATCCTGAATTTATATATGATACAGAACCTCCATGCAGAGCAGTACTCGTGGTACGCCATATACAACCAGAGTCAGAGATTGCATTTTATGAAGATGTGCAATCCATGTTCTACGCAAAAAATAAGCGTCCTAATATTGCAGAAAACTATCATGATCTTTTGGAAAAGTATGATATCGACAAAGATGCATTTGACAAAGCCTTTCACTCAGATGATATGAAAGCTTTGACAAGGCAAGACTTTGAAAAATCACAAGCTATGGGTATACGCGGTTTTCCAAGCATGGTGCTACTCAAAGACGGCAAGTACACTTTGATTGCCAAAGGATATACACAAGCAGAGAATGTGGTAAACATGGTGAATCAGATTGTTTAATACTATAAGCACACGAACAAAGCATATATCAAAAAAGACTGTCTATATTGTAGATAGTCTTTTTTGCATTTTTTATATTTAGATTGAAAT
>JALZVN010000086.1 GCA_023299965.1 Saprospiraceae bacterium
CTAGACACACAAAATCCAGAAATAGAAAATATGGCAATGAAGACCAAAAGAGATAATGGTCCAGTTAATATATCAACTATAAGAAATAGAGAACAGATCGCTCAAACACGTGACGAGCGAGATACTGATATCAAAGATTTCTATACGAACTATGATCCTCTAGATTTCAACATTTTAGATAAGGAGAAATACCAGAAATATTACAGCAGCCTTAGCGATGAGGAGAAGCAAGTCTTGAACTCAGGAAAGAATTACTATGAGATCACATTTGAGAACAAAGGTGGATTGGTAATGCCGATCATTCTAGATATGAAGTACAAGGATGGTACAAATGAAATCATCAGAATTCCTGCTGAAATCTGGAAGACAACCAATGATAAGGTATCAAAGGTTTTTGTTTCTAAAAAAGAAGTAAGCGAAATTGTATTGGATCCATTTTTGGAAACTGCTGATACTGATCGTACCAATAACTACTATCCGCCTAAGCAAGAAATCAATAGATTTGAATTGTTTAAGCAAAGAAGTAGAGGTGGTGAAAATCCAATGCAAAAAGATAAGAGAGCAAAAGAAAAATCTTCTGGAGGATCTAAATAATTAGAACTTATATCAAATAAGGAAGCACATGATTAAAATTTAATCATGTGCTTTTTTATTTGATACTACTTATCTCTATATTCCACCCGTTATGAAAGTATTGTATTATGTAAAAAGATTTGGGCACAATGTGATGCCAGACTTTTATCATAAAAAATACTATGACAAGCTTCGCGCATACGAAAAGATATGCGACACTGATCAGCTCAACCGACGACTAGATTATTACTTCAAGGTTGACCAACAATTTTCTATTCCGACCAATGCTATAGCTAAGAAAGATTTTGTCCGCAAGGGTAGGACAGAGTACTTTTTGGACCTCTCTCAATTTCTCGTTTACTTTAAAGATTCATTTTCGTTTGCTTATAAATTTGGAGATGACACGGAAATTAAGCCAAATCCAACCCTTATAAAGGCCCGTTCCTTGGCACAGGGCAATGCAAATTCAATTTTATTCAAATTAAACAAGTATAGGCACTTTAGATGGGTAGAAGATAATGTCCAATACGCTAACAAAAAGGATATAAGTGTCTGGCGTGGAGGAGCTTATAAAAATCTAAGGAGAAATTTTGTAGAGAAACTCTGGGATCACTCCTCATGCGATATTGGGCAAACTAACAAGCCAAAAGAGGATGTTCCATGGCAAAAAGGCTTTTTATCGATAGAACAGCAATTACAAAATAAATTCATTTTTTGCCCTGAAGGAAATGATGTGGCTACCAATCTCAAATGGGTCATGTCCTCCAACTCGCTTTGCTTTATGCTCAAACCTACATGTGAAACTTGGTTCATGGAAGGTACGCTCGAAGCGGGAAAACACTATGTAGAAATTGCTGAAGACTATGCTAACTTAGAGGAAGTGATAAAGTATTATTCAACTAATACGGAGGCGGCGGAGAAAATAATTAGAGAAGCAAATCAGTACACAATGCAATTTCGCAATGAACTTTTCGAAGATTTACTATGTCTGAAAATTCTAGAAAGATACGCTGAGCAAAGTAAACAATACAATTATCTAAAATGATAAGTATCCCATATCAGAATAATTATATAAATGTGACTCATCCATAAGTATAATATACAAACAAAAAAACCGAGACATTCAAAACTGAATACCTCGGCGTATTTTAAAAATGAAATTGCGAAATGCTTTTTGGGGCTATTTCTACAATCGAATTTTACTAGATTCAGTAAACTTATCTGTTGAAACAATTACACTATAGTCACCTTTTTCAAGTTGATTAAGATCGAATACTCTATTGTATTTTCCAGACTCTAAATCACTAAACCTAAATACTAAAGATCCAGTCTCATTGTAAATAAAAACGTTAATTTCTTCATTATCACTGAGGAGCGCATCAATAGCAAACTTATTTTCTTTTTCTACTATAGCTGGTCTATAGAAAACTTCGAAACTATTTATATGAAGCATTTCTTTAGAGATCTCAGCATCGTATACCTCTACGAAATCGTTTCCATTAATTTTAATAGTGTATAGCCCCGTAGGTAACTTTGACATTACATATTTAACTCCTGTTCCAAATTTTTCAATTTTTTGTGCGTAAACATTAACACCATTTTCATCTAACACCACAAAAGAAGAAGCTTCTATATTTGTTAGATCAAGAATGACAGCTTTTTGGTTTGCCAAAACGTTAAGTGTAAAATGACTCGGTACAGTATTAGCATTCATTTGAAACACTGTTGCGATGATGATCGCTGATATGTAAATTAAATTTTTCATAAGCATAGACTTTGACAAATCGGTTAAATAATAAAACAAAGATGGGGCAAAGTAGACTAGATGGCTTTGCCGTTTTTGCTCAATTATTATTCTATTTTAACCTATGTAGTTAATTATGTATAGATTAGAGTTAAAATAGCATATATACCCCGCAATATGGATCAGAAACAAAAGAATCATTTGATTCCTA
>JALZVN010000087.1 GCA_023299965.1 Saprospiraceae bacterium
CAGTAATGCTTACTGATTCAATTTCAACGCAAGCGGCTAATGACTGCTATACTATCACTAGAACCTGGGTTATCGAAGACAACTGTGCGAATACTAATACACATACTCAGGTAGTTACTATCCAAGATAATGATATCCCTACTTTTGATAATGCGCCAGTCGATGAAACGATCGAATGTACGGATGCTATCCCTACTTACACTATCCTAGCTTCTGACAACTGTGATTCAGATGTTGCGGTAATGCTTACTGATTCGACATCTACTCAAAATTCAAGCGAATGTTTCGCTATAACACGTACATGGCTGGCTACTGATAATTGCGGAAATACAGTCACTCATACGCAAATAACAACTATAGTGGACAATATAGAACCGACCTTCGTTAATGCACCAGCTGATGAGACGATCGAATGTACGGATGCTATTCCTACTTATACAGTTTTAGCGTCTGATAACTGCGACACGGATGTTATGGTAATGCTTACTGATTCCGTTTCTACACAAGCGAATAACGATTGTTATTCTATTACTAGAACTTGGATAGCTTCTGACAATTGTGGAAATACACAAGTATTGATACAAAACTTGACTGTAATTGATACCATCAAGCCAGTATTCGTAAACGTACCTTCAGATGAAACAATTGATTGCTTAACTGCTATACCAACTTATACCTTTGATCTTTCAGATAATTGTGATGCAGACCCAACACTAACATTAGTTGATTCTGTATCTACGCAGACAAATAATGGAAGCACTACTGATTTCTGCTTTGATATTAACAGAACATGGACTCTTACAGACAACTGTGGTAATGAAGAATTTTATAGCCAAACTACTACAATACAGGATACATTAATACCGATGATATCTTGTGTAGATACTATTACACTATTATGTAATTTGTTAGATCTTCCTGCTTCTATTACTTTAGAAGACTTCATACAAAACGGTGGTTCTGTGAGTGATAACTGCTCTATCGACACATTCAGCTTCACACATATTGGAGATTTATCAGATGATAACGATTGCGCTGAGACAATTATCAGATCTTACATGATATCTGATCTTTGCGGAAATTCGAATATTTGTACTCAGACAATAATTGTCGATGATAGAGAATTACCAGAATTTGTAAATACACCTGTAGATCAAACAATCGATTGTGAAGATAGTATCCCGGTATTTATTCTAGAAGCAATTGATAATTGTGATAATGATATTACTATTAGTAGAACTGATTCTACATCTACTCAGACGTTTAATGGTTCAATTACAGATGTATGCTTCGATATTTCTAGAACATGGATAGCGACTGATAACTGTGGCAATATTGATTCATTCACTCAAGTTGTAACCATAATAGATACTATTGAACCAATATTCACTAATGTACCTATTGACGAAACTATAGAATGCACTACAATTGTACCTAGCTACGTATTAGAGGCTACGGATAATTGTGATAATGCACTAGAAATAGTACTTGTGGATTCTACGTCTACTCAAGCGAACAATGACTGCTACATGATTACTAGAACATGGGTAGCCAGCGACAAATGCGGCAATACAGATATACATACACAGATACTTACAGTAATAGATACAATCGCACCAGTGTTTACAAATGCTCCAGTCGATGAGACGATTACTTGCGTAGATGCATTCCCAGTCTATATCCTTGAAGCTACAGACAATTGTGATACAGATATTACAATTGTACTTATCGACTCAACTTCTACTCAGATGGATGATAGTAGCCTTGGTGACAACTGCTTCGCAATAACTAGAACTTGGAGCGCAGAAGATAATTGTGGAAATATAATTGTGCATACACAAACTACAACTATGTTTGATGAGACACCTCCAAGCATAGTATGTCCAGATACAATCAATCTTACTTGTATTGATTTGTTACCTGAAAGTTATACAACAATCATTGAATTCGAAAATGCGGGAGGTTCGATTACTGATCAATGTAATGTTGATATATCAAGCTTCATTCTTTTATCAGAAATTAGTGATGGAAATACATGTCCAGAGATAATAACTAGAACATATAGCATCGCTGATCAATGTGGAAATTCTGCAACTTGTGCTCAAGCTATTATTGTAAACGATACTATTGCTCCTTTGATTACTTGTCCAGACACAATTACAGCTAATTGTACTATAGACGAAATCGACATTTATACTTCAATTATTGAATTTGAGAATGCTGGAGGTACTATCTCAGATAATTGTGGCATAATCGAAAGTAGCTTCACCTATTTAGGAGACAGTTCTGATGGAAATACATGTCCAGAAATAATTACAAGAACATACCAAGTATCAGATTCATGTGGAAACACAAGTATCTGTGAAAGCTACATAGTTGTGCGCCCAAATACACTAACATGTAATCTTTTATTTGTTCAAAATGAAACATGTGATTATCTTGACAATGGTACTATAACTGTAGGTGCAACAGGTTGTTCAGGTCAATATACATTTGACAATGGCATCACTACTAATACAGATGGAATATTCCTAGACTTAGCTTCTGGTACATACAATATAACCGTTACAGATGAGGCAGGATGTACGAGCATTTGTCCTGCAGTATTGATAACTGAACCTGAAACATTGACTTGCAGCTTAGACAATACAGTTCCAGAATCTTGTTCTACAGGAAATGATGGATCTATAAGTGTCTCCGCAGCTGGTGGAACAGCTCCATATTCATTCACACTTGGTAGTGTTACTAATACTACTGGAATCTTTACAGATCTTGATGCTGGAGAGTATATTATCACCATTACAGATGCCAATGATTGTGAGTCAATCTGCGATACGATTTCTATCCTCAATGATTTCTCTTTTGAAGTTGTTACTGACTTAGTAGAATCATTCTGCAACGGTGACTCCATAACAGTTGCCAATAGCACATACTTTGTTTCTGGTATTTACGCAGATACAATACAAAACTACATAGGATGTGATTCTATCATAAACTTGGATTTAACAGTCTACCCTACTTATGATATCGACTCTACTGTAGTATTATGTGAAGGAGAATCTATAACTATTGGTACTAGTACATATAGCAGTACAGGTCAATTTATTGACGAGCTTACGACAATCAATGGTTGTGATTCTATCATCAAATTGGATCTTACAGTGCATCCATTATTATTCGATACAATGCGTGTAACGCTATGTGAAGAGGATAGCATTGAATTTAACAATACAACTTATTTCACAGCAGGTACTTATGACTTTATCACTACTTCTTCATTGAATTGTGATAGTACTATTACGCTGGAATTAGATTATATCGCTACTAAGCGAACTGACGAAATTATCGAAATCTGTGAGGGGGATAGTGTATTTATTGCTGACCAATACTATTCCGTGCCGGGTAGTATCAGCGATACACTTTCTGCCTTTACAGGTTGCGATTCTATTCACATTACTAATTTGATTGTAAACCCAACTCACTCAGATACAATTACTACATTTATCTGTGATGGAGATAGCATATTGATTGACAATCAGTATCAAACGACAGGAGGACATTACCCAGTACTGTATGCAAACCAATTTGGATGCGACAGTATAGTTACAACGGCGCTATTCATTAACCCAACTTACAATGTACCATTGACAGATAGTATTTGTGATGGAGACAGCATCATGATTGGTAATGTATATGCAAGCATTGCAGGTATCTATCCAGACACATTACAAACGGTTGAAGGTTGCGATAGTATTTTGCTTGTAGATTTAACAATACTGCCAGTGTTCGATATTACACTAGTTGATACGATCTGTTCTAACGAAACTATTGCCTTTGGTAATGATATCTATAATGAGACTGGTATTTACCAGTTCGATACATTGACACAATTTGGATGTGATAGTACGGTGTTCTTAGATCTTACTGTTTTATTAAGCCCAGAGACAGATCTATTTATTGACATCTGTGAAGACGAGTCGCACTTTGTTGCTGGTCAGTTACAGTTCGAAACGGGAGACTATACAGAAGTATTTACAGCATCCAATGGTTGTGATAGTACTGTTATAACGCACTTGACAGTACACCCAATCCTTACTACGGATATACAAATAGATATCTGTCAAGGACAAAGTGTACAAGTGGGCGATGAACTTATCTTTGAAAGCGGAATTTATACAGATACATTAAGCACTGTATTTGGATGCGATAGTATCCTATACTTCGATATCAGTATCGTTGAATTTGTATTCGAAGAAGTTGATGTTACTATTTGTGATGGTTCTTCATACTTTGTTGGTGGAGACCTGCAAACGGAGGCCGGAGTATACTACGATACCTTATCTACTAATATGGGTTGTGATAGTATAGTTGTGACCTTCTTAGAATTGGATGATAAGATTGTTCAAGTCGTTAACGAGAACATATGTTTTGGTGATAGTATCTTTGTTGGAGGAGCATACCAGACAATACCTAGTATCTATGTTGATTCTCTAGTAGCACAAGGAGGTTGCGATAGTATCGTATTCACAGCGTTGAATGTCTTACAGCCAAATATCACAAATACATCACAGACACTTTGCTCTGGAGATACCTTAACGGTAGGCAATAGCATATACACCGAGACAGGTAGCTTTATTGACACACTGATATCTATCAATGGATGTGATAGTATTGTAAACACAGAATTAATCATCAGAGACGAAATTATCACTGATTTATCATTTGAGGTTTGCTTTGGAGATACAATATCAGTGGCTGGCGAGACTTACTCTACGTTCGGTATGTTTACAGATACATTGATGGCGTATACAGGATGTGATAGTATATTGACTATTACCATTGTGAATTTATCTGATGCCGAGACCATCTTTACAGATACTATTTGCCAAGGAGAGACTGTCACCTTTGGAGGTATAGATTATACGGAGACAGGTGTGTATATAGACAACTTCGCGACCACTGGTGGATGTGATAGTATATCTACACTAAACCTTACAGTAATACCTACAGATACAGCGTATACTGAATTGACTATCTGTCAAGGAACTACTATTGAGTACAATGATTTCACGATTACTAATCCAGGTGAGTATACCTTCTTATTAGCATCGACCAATGGATGTGATAGTGTTGAGATATTAACTGTAGAGACTATAGATATACTTAGAGACACCGTTGATCTTGTTATTTGTGAAGGAGACACAGTGATCATCGACAATATAGAATATACAGAAGAAGGAGTAGTCTTAGAGACGCTCTCTAGTGTTAATACAAATTGTGATAGTCTTACATACCACTTTATCACACTAGCACCGTCATACGCATTTGATAGTACAATTGTGATTTGCGAAGGAGACAGTGCATTGATAGAAGGAGTATACTTCAGCGAAGAGGGGATTTACACAAACAGCTTCACAAGCGAATTTGGTTGTGATAGTATATTGACTACTGAATTGATTATTGAAGGAGTAGTAACATTCGTCTCTGCAGATACTACGATTTGTCAAGGAGAACCTGTTCAATTATTTATCGAAGGCGCCAACTTTGTAACTTGGTCACCAAGTGAGACATTGAGCTGTTCTGACTGCTTCGATCCAATTGCTACACCAGATGAAACGACAACGTACACAGTGTTTGCAGAAACTTGTTTGGGTATGATAGAAGAGCATCAGATAACGGTAACTGTAAATACACTACCAGTCATAGAAACTGCAATTGTGGTAAATGCTAATATTGGAGAGACCGTAGTATTGACTGCAGATGTCAATGACTTTACATCTACCCTAGTATGGACAAATGAAGCAGGCGAAGTTCTCTGTACAAATTGCTTCTCTATAGAAGTAAATGTAACGGAGGAAATCACATTATTCTACGTAACCGCTACGTCAGCGCAAGGATGTGAAGTGACGGCATCTATTGACTTGATTGCGCAGAACCTGTGTGATGAAGGTCTAGTAGAAGTACCGAATTTCATTACTCCAAATAATGATGGAGCCAATGACAAGCTTGAAATTAGATACACCAACATTGAAGAATTAGGACTCCTTAGAGTCTATAACAGATGGGGAGAATTGGTATTCGAAACAGATGATCCTACTTTCAACTTCTGGGATGGAACATTTAGAGGACAAGAGTTGAATCCAGGAGTATACGTTTACTATCTAGAAGTATATTGCCGTGATAATACATTATTCCTAAAGAAAGGGAATGTAACCATAATAAAATAAAAAAATGCTAATCTACTGATAACAAAATAAGAACCTCTTTACAAGTATATTATAATTGAACGATTTTAAAGCAGTGGGATACATACATTGTAACCCTTTAGTCTGGTCTTATTTACAGCCGTATAAATGAGACCAGACTTTGCTTTTTAAAGAGCTTATACCATTTGAAATTTAAAATGATATTACTTATTTGGGGGCTCCCACTACCCTGCTAGGTCTATCGACCATGTAGCAGGCTGTGGTCAGGCTGTTCGTTCCTATCACTCTAGATAGAAAATTATCTAGAGCGATACCACTGCCATCCTTAGCCTCTTACGCACTCCGTTTGTCGTGCTTCACGCCTACGGTGCTTCGCGATATGAATTAGTAATAATGCTGATCGAAAAACAGCAGAGCACCATCATCTGACTTATTGACTATATTGCAGTGATTGATAAAAAGTCAGTATTGCAAATCGAAGATGTAGAAGTAAAAACAAAAAAAATGAAGGTGTTAGTGACAAGTACTTTTATACTTGATATACTATATTATTTATATATACTACTTCAAACCAAATTACTAAGGCATACATTCCAAACAGATTGAGTAAAGATATTATAATACAAATGTATACTCATCCCATTTTGTTTGCCATTTTAGTGATTAATTTATTTGCCATTTTAAGCGTCAAAATTATATTGTTTTTTGGTTTTACATTTAAGCTTAGTTGATTATATATTCTGGTTAAATCTATATGATAGTAGTAATTTTGACACTTGATGTGACACCAAAAAAAAGTAGACACATTCTACATTTTTAGCATGATGTTTGAATTAATAGCATTATAATCTAACATCTTAGGTTATATTTACATTCTCCCCTTCCCCCTTTTTAATATCCCAAATTATTACATAGACTATAGCGTCTGCGTTAAAGATGCAATCATTAAATTTGCATATTGATTAGAAAGAAAAATATCGATTAATTTTGACATAAAATTAATCCAATCCCCCCTATTGAGAATTTGTAAAAAAATATACAATGAGAATTGTTTTTATTCTATTGGGGCTAATGAGTACCTTGAGTGTATTCAGTCAAGATGTGCACCTTTCGCACATACACGCTTCACCAACTTATTTAAATCCGGCTATGAACGGGATGATCCATGATGGAGTCGCTCGTGTTATAGTCAACTCTAAAAGTCAGTGGAACACTGTTACTAATGGGTATAAGACAGCTATAGCTTCTGCGGACATGCAGATCTACGGTAATAAAGGAACCATTATAGGGGTAGGATTAAATCTAGCAGCAGATCAAGCCGGAGATTTAGATTTTACAACTGTGAAAACGGGATTGGCTTTATCTGTCATTCGAGCACTAGACTACAAGAGTGTAAACGTAATATCAGTCGGTGCTGAAGCCAACTATATAAACACAAGATTTGACATCAGTAAAATGATGGGCTTTGAAGAAGAGCCACTGGTTGCCTTAGGTTTATCTGATGTTTCTAACTATTTCACTTATAGTGCGGGAGTAAGTTGGTTCTATAATCCAGATAGAGATAAATCAGTTTACTTTGGCGCATCACTAGCACACTTCAATCAGCCTGATGTTACTTTTACCAAAGGACTAGATCAACAAGGATTAATAGTTACAGATTTTGGAGCTACTAACTTATTCACTAAAATCGTAATTCATGCCGGTGGGTCTTTCAAGATGGGTAAAAATTTCAAACTATTACCCAGTGGTATATTCACTGATCAAGGTCCTCATCAAGAGATCTTAATTGGTAGTTTTCTCAGATATGCAAATAGAGCTGCTGGACCAGATGCTACTCCATTTTATTTGGGTGCATGGATAAGAGGATATCTAGAGGGGGATATAAAAGGCTCTGACGCATTTGTTTTTTCAGTCAGAGCAGATATCAAAAAGACAAAATTTGCTTTATCGTATGATTTCAATGTATCTACATGGAGGAGAGCAAGTAGAGGAGCTGGAGGAGCAGAATTATCTATCATCCACGTACTTGATTTAGATAAACATAGTAGGAAATTGGAAGACGTATATTGTCCTGGTCTTTAAAAAAAAGAACATCTATATAGCCGCGTACATCGGTCAAAAAGAAATTAAAAATATAATACCAAAACTAATCTTAGAAGGTCAACTCATAATGAGTTGGTCTTCTTTTTTTGTTTTAACATAGATATTGAATGTGTGTTCATGTATATAACACTGCATATAAAATTAAGTACAGCTTCACATATGGGCATCGCTATCCAGCCTATTCATTGACTAATGTGTTACTCTTCTAGACTCTCTACAAATTTAGTATTTTAAAGATGAGAATTCACCTTTGTCATTTTAACCAAGCTAATCACCTACATTCTTAATCCTAGGCGTAAAGTCAAGATAGTCTCGTCTTGCAATAAAATCAGCTTTTATGCTAATTCAGCTTTTATAGTGGGACCTCTGTTTTATACGATATATAATTATGATGAAATATCGCGAAGCACCTGAGGTGTGGAGCTCGACAAGGCGGAGCCGCGTAGAGGCAAAGGATCGAAGTGGTATCTCGACATTTTCGTCGAGGTAAGAACGGAGAGCCTGGTCTCGCCTTCTGTCCCGATCTGCGGAAGGATGGCAGCAAGGCCTGCATCGGGATAAGGTCGAGATGACCCCAAATGATTATTAAGAACAATTTTTAGACGCTAAATGTTAAAAGAAGTACCTTTTACATGAAATACTGGATAAAAAGTAAGTCTATAAGACCAGTTGGTCGAAAAATCTTGCTAAAACTGCTATTTATCCAGTACTTTAGCTTTTATTCAAAATTTCAAATAGTCAATTCTAAAATGATGTTAAAAAAACTATTACCAATTTTAGCGGTTTTGAGCTTGGTTGGTTGTACTCCTAAGGTGAGTGCTCCCTCTATATCAGGACCTACGATGCCTAATAAACCTGAAATGCCTGCGAAAGAGGACATGATGGACGAAGGCAAAGCCATGGTTGAAGATGCCATGAGTAAAATAAAACCTGGTATCGACCTAAAAAATATGAATCCAGCGGTCAGTCCTAAGACTGATTTTTATACCTATGCCAATGGTGGATGGATGGAGTCTACAGAAATACCTGCTGATGAATCTAGATGGGGTGGATTTAGTGAACTTGGAGATAACAATAGCAAAATGGTGCTTGCTCTAGTGGACAAAGCACTCAAAATGAAGAATGTAGATCCGAAAAGCGACGAAGGAAAAGTGGTCAACTTTTTTAACACGGCGATGAATACGGATATGAGAAATGAAAAAGGTTTTTCTACCATTCAGATTTACTTGGATCGTATCGCAGAGATCAGAAATACAGACGACCTACTTGACTATTTCGTAAAAGCTGAACCCTATTTTGGAGGCTTATTTGGAGTATTTGTGGGTTCTGATCCCAAGAATAGTAATATGAATGCCTTGTACTTGGGAGGTGGAAATCTCGGTCTTCCTGGAAGAGATTTTTATATGAACACTGGTGAGGATGACCAGAAGAAAAGAGACCAATATGTAGCGTTTACTGCCAACCTACTGAAGATGTCTGGTATCGCTGAAGAAGCTGCGATGGCTCAGGCGGAGCGCATCTTGAAGTTGGAAACACGTATGGCTGAGTCTATGTTGCCAAAGGAAGAAATGAGAAACCCACTAAATAGGTATAATCCTAAAAGTTTGGCAGAGCTAAATGAATTGGCGCCAAATATCAACTGGAAAAAATATCTTGACGGAATCGGTGCTAAAGGATATGAGCAAATCATAGTAAGTCAACCAAAATATATCCAAGAAGTAAATAAGATCTGGGAAACAGAAAGCCTAGGAACTATCAAGGAGTATCTAAGATGGGGCGTAATCAATGATGCAGCTGGATTCTTGACAGATGCCGCTAACGAGGAAAATTTTGATTTTTATGGTAGAACGCTGCGTGGTCAACAGGAGCAAAAGCCATTGAATGAAAGAGTACTCAGAACTACAAGTGGTGTACTTGGTGAGGCATTAGGTAAGTTATACGTGAAAGAATATTTTCCACCAGAGGCTAAGGCTACTGCCCTTCAAATGGTAGAAGACTTACGTACTGCTTATGCAAGCCGTATCAACAATCTACCTTGGATGTCTGATGAAACTAAGGTAAAGGCAATTGAGAAGCTGAATACATTTAGAATCAAAATTGGATACCCTGATAAGTGGAAAGACTATAGCTCACTAAAGGTAGATACTTATGAAGATGGTGGTTCATTCTATAGAAATATGTTGAATGCCAGAAAATGGAGATTTGATCAAAATATCGTAAAAATCGGTAATGAAGTAGATAAGGATGAATGGTTTATGTCTCCGCAAACGGTGAATGCATACTATAATCCTCCATACAATGAAATCGTATTTCCAGCGGCTATTTTACAAGCTCCTTTCTTTGATTTTAAAGCGGATCCAGCATCAAACTATGGTGGTATCGGTGGCGTTATAGGACACGAATTTTCTCATGGATTTGATGATCAAGGTGCAAAGTATGATGCTGAAGGAAACTTGAATAACTGGTGGACAGACGAGGATCTTGCACAATTTGAAGAGCGTGGAAATGCACTAATAGAGCAGTACAATAGTTATGAGCCTCTACCTGGAGTATTTGTAAACGGTAAGTTTACATTAGGAGAGAACATAGGTGATCTTGGTGGTATCAATGCTGCGTATGATGCACTACAAATCTATGAAGCAAGGGAAGGTGAAACAGGTAAAATCGATGGTCTAAATCAGGATGAGAGATTCTTTATCAACTGGGCTACTATTTGGAGAACTAAGATGCGTGATGAAGCTATGAAAAATAGAATCAAAACGGATCCTCACTCTCCAGGACAATATAGAGCTGTAGGACCAATCATCAATATGGAGGCGTTCTATAAGACTTTTGATATCAAGCCTGGTGATCCTATGTATATTGCCCCTGAAAACAGAGTGAATATCTGGTAAAAATATTTCTTTTGTTTTCGATATTTTATACTATTTATAATATCAAAAAGCGCAACTCATAACATTGAGTTGCGCTTTTTTTATGCCTCTATTACTTGGATTAATGAAGGAGAATTGTTGCGTACATTCCCAACTTCTTTGCCTACTTCATGATACTGGATCTCTTCTGGATTTAATGGTCTAATGCTATCTAATGCATCTTGGGGGGATATGCTTAAGTCCAACCATGAATCTTCCTCTCCTGGTATTATAAGTGCAGGCATTCGATCATGGATATGCGCTATTTTCTCTATAGGTTTTTGAGTAATAAGCGTAAAGCTTTGTATGATCTGTCCAGAAGGAGACTTCCATTTTTCCCATAGACCTGCGATAAGAAACAGCTCAAAATTGGGCAGTCCAATCCTGAATGGAGTCTTGGTACCATCTCTATGTCTCTTCCACTCATAGAATCCATCAAACGGTACTACGCAGCGTTGGTTGACTGCTGCTTTCTTAAAGCTATTTTTTTCTAGAATGGTCTCTTTACGCGCGTTAAGCATCCGATATCCTACCTTCACATCCTTTGCCCAAGGTGGAATCAAACCCCATCGCATACAGTCAAAATGATCCGAATCCGCCTTAATGACAGGCATATTATGCGATGGTGCCACATTGTAGTTGGGTAATGGATTGTATCTTTCTAGATCTTCAGAGTAGAAGCCTTTACCAAATTTAAGCTCCAGCTGTTTTTCATTGACGGTAAGAGAACTTCGTCCGCACATAATAAGATTATTAAGCCCTAAAAGTACTAATTACAAATTAGACCTTGGTATAACACGAAATCAAAACAAATCCTATAGCCATGGCTGTGAATAGCATTTTTTGGTCAAAATCCTTGTCACAATATGTTAGAAACATTTTCAAAATCAGGCTTCTTGGCACGAATTTGCCATTATACATATTACATTAATTCCTGATTTAAAATGACTGAAAAAGAACTCATATCAACATTGGAAAGCATGAATACGGTAACCTATCAGTTGGAAAGACACTATGAGTTTTTACTGCTATGTAAATCAGATGATAAGGAGGCGATGGTCAACCTATACAATACACGCCATAAACTCAATGCTATCCTTAAGAATCTATATGAGGCTGAAAAACAGCTCATAGAATACTCTTTTGAACTAAATGTAGAATAGAATACAATTACTTCCTAGAATAAATCCCTTACACTAGCTATATTTGTGCAAAACGCAATTTATGGCTAAGTATATCATCCCTTTTAGTTTTCTGTTAGTCTTAGGTCTTTTCTCTTGTGATAAAGGAGAAAGAATTCTTAATAACGATATTGAAGAGATAGAAGAATACCTGGAAGATAATAACCTAACTGCTGAGCGCACTGCAAACGATTTGTTTTATGTAGTCCAAGAAGAAGGTAATGGTGAGTTTCCAACTTTATCAAATGAGGTAACTGTCGACTACCATGGATACTTTCCAAATGGTAACGTTTTTGATTCTTCTGTAGTTAGAGGAGTTCCAGCCACTTTTCCACTTTCACAAGTGATTCGAGGCTGGCAAGAAGGAATTCCGTTTTTCTCCAAGGGTGGCAAAGGAATATTACTAATCCCCAGCCATTTGGCTTATGGAGAAGCAGGTACTCAAGGAATCCCAGGTAATCAAGTAATTATTTTTGATGTCAACCTATTGGATTTTTAATCCTCAACCTAAAATATATTTCCTCTTAGCACCTTCATTTTGAATTTGCATGTTGATGGTCTATCTGACCACGATTGAGTAGTATATCTTAACTGACTATCCGTTTGTTGAATACCGAAATAAATTGTCGGAATTTTCAGAATAGGATATGAATGCTTAGTTTTTGCATAGCTTTTCAGCACTAAGATTGATCTTATTAATATTTTAGATCGGTATACAATATGCGAATAGTCAATATATCATTACTGTTTACGCGTTCATCATGAACGACGAGATCTGATGCTACAATCGTTTTTGGGAACATTGTATCTCGATTCTTCTCTCCTTTATTTTAATGAATATGGGAGGTACTAAATATTCAGATTTACAATAGAAGAAACTTCATCGTATTCACTTTTTCTACCATTTTTATCAAATCTTACAATAAGAGCGAGCTGTTTTCAACTCGGTATTAAGGTCTGCATTAGTGAGTAGTCCTTCCATTTAAAAATGTAAGTATAATTCTATTTTAAGGCATGCTTTATTTTAAGCTTCGGCATAAATAAAAAACCATCTCACTGATTATCATCTGTTTATGTTTTCCAATTTCATTTTCAATCTTGACTAAACAAGAAAAATAGGCCTTAATTTTCCCAACTGTTTTATATAATAATCGTATTATTAACTTTGAGTCATCAAACAATAAAAGATGAATAAGAATAACTACGTGGCTATCATGGCCGGAGGAATAGGAAGTAGATTTTGGCCTGCTAGTAGAGTAAATAGACCTAAGCAATTTTTAGATATTATGGGTACCGGAAAGTCCCTAATTCAACAAACTTGTGATCGGTTTCTTAACCTATGCCCTAAGGAAAATATATTCATCGTTACCAATAGCATCTACAAGGATCTTGTAAAAGAGCATTTGCCATTTATCACGGACAATCAAATACTCTGTGAGCCATCTAGAAATAATACTGCACCTTGTGTTGCCTATACTGCTTTGAAATTGGCTGCATTGAATCCGGATGCGAACCTGGTCGTAGCCCCTTCAGATCACATTATTCTCAAGGAGGGAGCGTTTATAGAGGCTCTAAAGCAAGGATTGGATTACACGAGTAAGAATGATGCATTACTGACATTGGGCATTTCTCCTACTCGCCCTGATACTGGCTATGGCTACATTAAATTTTCAAATGATAACCAAGAGGGAGTACATAAAGTAGAGCGATTTACGGAAAAACCAGATTTTGATACTGCTAAAACCTTTGTCACTTCTGGTTCTTACCTCTGGAATGCGGGAATCTTCCTTTGGAAAGTTTCTAGCTTATTGAGTGCTTTTCAAAAAAATGCTCCAGAGATATACGATATACTGGCAGCTGGAAACGAGTACTACAACACCGATCAAGAGCAGGCATTCATAGACAAAGCTTATCCTACGACACCGAGTATCTCTATAGATTACGCCATTATGGAAAAGGCCGATAATGTATATACCATTCCTTCAGAGTTTGGCTGGTCGGATTTGGGTACCTGGGCTTCTTTGCATGCGGAATCTGATAAGGATGATCATGGCAATAGCAGTAATTCTGAAAATGCACTATTTTTTGATAGTAAGGATAATATGATCCGACTACCAAATAATAAGCTAGCTGTTATCAATGGTTTGGAGGACTACATCATAGTAGATGAAGATGACGTATTGCTAATCTTTCCAAAGGCAAAGGAGCAAGAAATAAAGCAGATCACAGGACTCATCAAGGAAAAGAAGGGAGAGAAATTTGTTTAATGCTAGACAGATTTTTCTAGAAAATTCTCATAGTTGATCTTAAGCTTTTAGAACTAATACCATTTGAAGTTTAAAGGACATTTATACACCAGAAATAAGAACAACAAATATAGGGCTATCAATACTTGAAGATGGCTATATATGTAAACTAGCAGGCTCATACTCCATGTTTTAGAGGCGGTAGACAAACAGTTTTAGAACTCTATTTTCTAAAACCTGCTATTCCGATCTTTTTAGATTTTAAGATTTTGATTAGAATTAAGCTAAATCTTTAAGTTTTAGTATTTTGTGTGCATATTATTAAACACGAAAAGGAATATGGAGGATCAGACAAACTCACATCACAAAGCCCCGCATCCAAAATGGAATGATAAAGAATTTTGTGCTTTTCTTTTATTATATTCAGCAATGGCAGATAATGTCATTACTTCGGAAGAAAGAGACATGGTGCTTGAAACAGTCGATGCTGAAGTATATGATCAATTGTTGGACGAACTTAATGCAAACACAGAAGCAGAGAATAAGGCCATCTTGATGAGCTATAAAGGTCTTTACTTCCCTACCCTTGCACGCAAAAAAGAATTATTGTATTTGGTAAAGAAAGAGTTCTACGCTGACCATGATTTTAGCGCGGTTGAAATAGAATTGTATAATACTTTGAAAGGTATGATGTAGTAAATCAAGAGGTTATTTTCTAAAAGGAACTTCTTGATCGAAGACAGAGAAACCCGCAAATATTCCAAAGCCACCTTCTATATTGTTGGATATATTATTCGACTGGACAAACAATGGATTACTTCCAGCTTGTGACAGTCTGTATCCCTCAACGAAGTAATTGTGATACTCTTTTGATACAGATCGCAATTCATACCTAATTGCGCTTGGATAATGATCATCAGCAATAGCAAACTCTATATCAAAATTTAGCTTTTGAGAATCCCCTTCAAAATTCTTATTAGTGAAATGAGCTCCAAAAAATACAGGCGAATTAACCGCATTTACTATGGTAGCGTCTGTGCCTATTTCCTCAGCTAAGTTTTCATCATTAATATTGATTTGGGCATGTGGTCTTCGACCATCGGGAGAATCAGTTACTAGCCATACTCTCAGATGAAATTGCTTCTCTATATCAATTGTGTTATCCAACTCAAATGAAGTTTCAGAAAAATACCTTGTGGTTCCCTCTAATTGACCATCTTTTGATTTCTTGAAGTCGTTGACTTCTAGATTTTCAATTTCCGTTATGTTAGGTACATGGCTTTCCGCCGTTACTGTTGGATAATCCGGATGCTCAACAGTTAATGTGTAAGTATAGCCATCAGCAGGTACTGTATTATCTGTACGATAGATTATTCGGTCCGAGTTATTAATCGCATAAGAAATAGCTTCTTCAGTGATAGCTTCACTAACCGTGGCACCCCCTGGGTCTACTTCTTTGTCCTGCTTGTCTTCTCCATCCATTGGTCGCGAAGTAACAGATACTCGAGCGTCGTTTATATAATTTGAAGCGGAATATTCAAGAATAGATTGGGTCGCCGTCACCTCAATATTGATATTGTGATTATCAGTAAAAAAATCGTTAGGGGAAAAAAGGCTAAAAATCGCTAAATCTTGCTGCTCATCACCAAAATCCAAGATTACTTCTTTCTCACAAGAAAAGAAGGCGCCAGAAATACCAAGCAAAAAGAAAAATTTATACAGCCTATTCATTGATTTGGATTCTTATAGGGCAATAACCAAAGATATCGAAAAATATAGATAAAAGCTATTAATGTAAGCTATTTACCAGAATAAACCCTAAAACTATTTGCTTGAATAGAGATATGCCTAATTAAAACCCGATAGAGTAGTTGATTGAAGGGGTTATTGGTAATAAGCTCACTGAGGCAAACTGTAATTGACTAAGATTATCGGGGTCTCTTCTAAGTCTATAATAGATAGGGTTTAGGCTGTTATATAAGTTGTATATACCAATCTGAAGAGACTGCTTAAATCCTCTTTTTTCAAACCTATAATTCACGCCAAGATCCAATCTATGATTGGCAGGAAGCTGTACCGCATTTTTAGGGGATAGAATAGGTATTGCTATAGGATCTATATCAGGAAATGGTGAAGGAACTCCATAAACGCTAGTAGGAATAGTCAAATTAATGCCTGAACTATATGTCCAGGTAGCGTTAGCACTCCATTTTTCATTTATTGCATATACTCCCCCTATATTAGCTACATGTCTCAAGTCAAATCTATACGGGAATACTTCTCCATTATTAATTTCATCAAACTGTCTGTCTGTTTTAGAGTATGTATAGTTTATTTTGCCCGAAAAGCGTTCGCCTTCTTTTATCAATCCTAGCTCCAATCCTCGACTAGTCCCTTGCCCCTGAGTTACCTTAGATTCGAAGTTGAGTGCGTTAATGATATTGGTAGAGCTTCCTTCTAAAAATTCTACTAAGTTATCAAACTCCTTGTAATAAACATCTGCAGTAAATCGGATACCCTCAGGAAATTTCCATTGCATACCCGCAGTAATATGAGTAGCCGTCTCAGGTAATACGTTTTCGGAGGCTGGTACCCAAATATCACCTGGAAGTCCAATATCTGATTTAGTCAACAAATGAAGATGTTGAACAATTTCTAGATAAGACGCAGAAAAAGACAGGTTATCGTTGAGGTTAAAATCAAGACTGATACGAGGCAAAATTGACAAATCTTGATATTCTTCATAGTCCCAAAATCTTGCATGTAGTCCTAAAGTAAAATATAATTGTCGACTCAAGGAGATACCCGTTTCGGTATAGGCGAAACTTTCAAAAGTCTCTATATCCTCTATATTCAATTGTTCTTCGATTGATAAATTAATAGTATCCAACATAGGAGAAGTCAGATTTTCTAGATCTATACCATTTTGAAAGGAACCTGGACTAAAGGAATGACCAATAGCTCCTGCCCCAAATTTGAAATTTATCCGATCAGAATACAAAAATTCAGCGTCTGTTCTGATCCCTATATCTCTAACTTCAGAAGCAAAGGCTCTCTCTGAAAAAATAAGATCCGTTCTTCCATTATCATATTCGCCAATGGATTGAAAAACCTCAGAAGAAGAGAAGTTATATCTTGAAGAGTATGCAGTCGTATTTGCGAATATCTTATCTCCAAACAAATGATTCCATCTCAAAGAAAGAACTTGATTGCCCCATTTCAAGGAGTCCCTATTAGAATTTGAGAAACTACCTGGTAAAAAGGTATCGTTTACGGAGAGTATAGTATCTCGAAACACGGGTTGCTGTTTCTCGTTCAGAAAATCATCTTTCCCGTTATAAAAACTAATATAAAATCTGTCGTTTTTACCCGCCTGAAAGTTGGTCTTAATATTCAAATCTTCAAAAAAGTAATTGGAAAACCCATCTATGTTATCTCTAGCAGCTACGATTCGTGTTATCTCTGGCAGATATATATCTGTGAGCGATCGTCTGTATGAAATAAAAAAAGAGGATGCATTCTTCACGATGGGTCCTTGCAAAGTAGCCTTTGCAGCTAGTAAACCTACTGAAAGCTTTCCTTCAACTCTCTGGTTATTCCCTTCAGTTGTTTGGACATCTATGACAGATGATAATCTCCCTCCATACTTCGCGGGAAAATTTCCTTTATACAGTTTAGCACTTCGTACTGCATCAGAATTAAAAATCGATAAAATTCCGATAGCATGCTCGGGTCGATATATAGGTACTCCATCCAATAAAACTAGATTTTGATCAAGATTTCCACCACGTACATGAAGCCCCCCTACTCCATCTGCTCCTGTATTTACTCCATTCAACTGGTATGCGGCTTGAAATAAATCTGGTTCACCACCTATACTGACCACATTTTGGATAGCGCTCAAATCTAGTCTATCCACACTAGATGAAGGTCTTCTAATAAAATCTTCAGCATTATTATCCGCCGTTACGACTACTGTTTCAATATAAGAAGGGGTTAGTTTTACCGTAATATCTTGACTAGACTCTTTGGTAATCAATAGTCTTTGTGTCTCATAACCCAAATAAGAAATATAGATACTGTCCACATCAGGCACCCCATTAAAACTAAAGTAGCCATATTCATTACTATCCGTACCATAAGCATTGTTAGGGTTATAGATATTAGCCCCTATCAATCGTTCTCCTGTCGTTTTATCTTCTATATACCCATTGATACTTATGGTATTCAAAAGTCGAGTGTTTTCTCGAAAGAGAATGACTTGATCAGACACCAATTTAAAGGAAACATTTGTGTCTACTAAGATCCTTCTTAGTATAGACTTGAAAGCTTCATTTTTTGCTTCTATAGAAATGATCTTGTCTTGAGGAAGTATAGAATTGCTGAAGGCAATATTTACTTTCGCTTTTAAGCTTAATTCAGTGATCGCTTCTCCTATACTTTTTTCATAAGTAGCAAACGAAAGCTTCTTGTTGATTGAGGATTGCCCAAAACAAGATGCATATGTACTTACGAATAAAAGAGATAGTATAATTAGCCTCATTTGAAAATAATGGTTGCAATACAATAAACGTATAAAGCGGCTTAAATAAGTCTCTTTAAGGATAAATAGTGCTTTATTTTATGCTAATGGACTAAAAAATGTCGAATTGATAATAGATTATTTACATTTTCCTCCAGACAACTGGTAAGAATTGGCTCCACTCTTTATCAGCTGAAAGTCAAAAACGGCTGAGATGGTCTCTAAAACGTCCTCGGCGATAGGATCATTAAACAATGAAGTATATGGTTCATCCTTACAAGCATCATTATCTAAAGCAATTTCAATATCAAAGTGATTTTCTATATCCTTGAGCGCTCGCTCAAGTAAAATATTGTTAAACCTCAATTTTTTGGTCAGCCAAGATGTTGCATTGACAGTCCCCTGCTCATCCTTCAATAAGGTTCCCGAGTCTTTATTATATGTAGCAGACTCCGCAGCGGTCAGTAGTACTTTTGTTCTTGAATGGAGGCTAGACACTTTAACTTTACCTTCATGAACGTACACCTCGATAACATCTCCAACAGGATTATTATCAATATTAAACTCTGTCCCAAGTACTTCTATTTTCACTCCAGAAGTATTGACTGTGAATGGTTGATTATCATTATTCCTAACCTTGAAATAAGCCTCTCCTGTCAGGTCCATATCTCTAAGATGTGTACCAAATCCATCCGCTAAAGTAAGTGTACTATTTTTATTCAATAACACCTCAGATCCATCTGACAAGGAAATAGTCTTTGTCTCCCCTTCTGTGGTATAAACTAAAGTGTTCTTTTGGTCTCCCAAAAAACTATACACCAAACTTCCCAAACCAAGCAAAACTACCGCAGCGGCTACCCAGTTATAGCTTCTAGATTTTTTCTTATGAGTATTATTACTTTCAGAGTTTAATGTAATGAGCTTAGGACCAGAGGATTTAATTTCATTGACTTTGGCTAATGCTTTATCAGCATCAAATAAATCAGTAGATTCTTCGAATGAAGGCAGATTGGTAAGTATTAGCTGATTCTCCTTTACAAACAAATCATTTTTAGACGATTGACCTCTAAAAGATTCCAACATAGCGCGCTCCTCCTGGCTAAGCTCAGAATGAGCCTGCTTCATCAAAATCTCTATTATTTTATTCTCCGTCATATAAACTTTAATCGTACTACCATAAAGACACCAAATAATGGCTTTACCCCTATGTCTACCTATTTTTTATATTTATTTATTGCTTCTCTCAATATTCGAAGCGCTTTTGACATCTGATTTTCTACCGTTTTCACTGAAATTTCAAGTTTTTCAGCTGTTTGCTTGTAAGAGAAACCCTCGTACTTAACCATTGAAAATACAATCCTACATCTTTCTGGTAAGCCTTCATATGCCTTTTTTATTACCTTTTGTAGCTCATCGTTCTGCATTTTTTGGAGTGGTGAAGATTGCATAGCGCTAATTTGTTCTAAACTCTCCTCCTCTTGGCTATACTCTAATTTCTTACCTCTTATTTTGTTTAGCGTTTTATTTACCGCTGCTCTATGCAAATAAGATTTTACTGCATTCTTAATATCTAACTCCCCTCTTTTTCTCCAAATCTCTAAAAAGACCTCTTGTACTACATCCTCAGCTTGTTCCTTACTTTGAGTCATACGCATAACAACCATACACAGATACGAGTAGTATCGTCTAAATAAGGTATCATAAGCTGTGTTATTTCCAGCTTTGATACCCTGTATAAGTTGTTGATCTATTTGTTGTTCCTCATTCGGCATTTCAATACATAAGTAAGATAGGTAGACAATATCTATAAAAAGGAACTAAGACCCAAATTGTGATTCAATTTGCCAGATAGTTGACATAAACGTTTAAGATCCAGAAAAAAACTAGAGTACCTTTACTATATCTTCAACAAAGGCAAGGTTTTACTATAGGATTGATCATTTATAGAGATTCGATATATCAAAGGAGCCATCACAAACTGTCTATCTAGATTGACATCCAAAGCATACTGGCCACCTGGTTGACTCCCATTTTGCAAAGTCTTTAAATGCTTTCCAGAGATGCTAATAATTACTACTTTAATATACTGCGTGCGCTCCAGTTCGTAATAAATAAATGCACGACCATGATCATGATATCGCACTTCATGTTTGATCTTTGGAATATCTACCCACGGCGAAGCAGAAACCGTCTGACACCGCAGTCCAAGCTCTAGTCTTGCAAAATTTCTAAACAGTATAGCATCCACTTGCTGAGCATCTAAACAAAGCCATTGTTCCAATACAGTAGCGTATATAGATCGAAAATCAGTAGTGAATTTTAAATTGCCGTTACTATCTAAGTCATTGAGATCCGGATTGTCTCCGATGATACCATTTCCATTTAGGCTAGGTCCAAACAACATAGTAGGGCTAGCAGTACCATGACCTGTTCCTCGTGAGGCATTCTCTTGAACACGACGTCCAAATTCAGAAAATGTCATAGCTAATACAGACTCATCTTTACCTTCCAATTTTAGATCCGCATAGAAGTTGCTGACGGCTGTCCCTAAGGTATTCATGAGATTGTCGTGATCAGATTCTTGATTGGCATGTGTATCAAATCCATTAAGCGTGACTACATAGAACTGGGTTCGCAATCCACCCTTGATTAGACGTGCCACTAGAGCCAATTGTTGGCCGAGCGATGTTGTATAGTTCACGCCATTGACCCCTTCATCAAATCGCTCTTTAATTACTTCAGCGTATTGAAAAGTAGTATTTGCCACTGTACGTAAAAAACCTAATTGCTCACCGTAAGTACATTCAGGGAGTCCGTCTAGATTATAGAGCTGCCCTGTCTGTGCGATCTCAAACAACTGATCTGGACTCGACACCGTCAAAGCATAATTATTTACTCCGCCTTCTCCCCCTCCAAATAAAATACTACCTCCTCCAGCTATCTGCACTGCAGATGGATGCTCTGGTGCATTTGTCAAGAAGTCAGGAAAACAATCATTGAGATGCCTGCCCAACCAGCCAGAATCTTCAATCTGTTCTGCATCTGAAGCCGATGCAATTATATCCGATGATCTAAAATGAGAAAGATTGTGATTTTCATATCCGACCCCATTCACAATTTTCATCTGCCCATTATTCCATAGCGGCATGAGCCTTTCAAGATTTTGATTGATAGCATGCTCGTTTGTCAGTTGTATGGTATCCCCTACTTGCTTTGATATCTGAGGTCTGTTGTTTCTGTAAGTATCAAAATCGTATAGTGGGATTAAAGTATTCAGGCCATCATTCCCGCCTTTTAACCTTATCATGACTAGTACACGATCAGTGTTTCCTCCATCTAGCAACATATTCAGAGGCGAAGAAGACAAAGCATTGACCGGTAAGTGCCCGAGCATCATACCCATACCACCGGATATCCCTAGTCCTCTCAAAAAAGATCTGCGACTCCATTTGTTATGTGCTTTTTCATGCGCTATACCATGCGCCATTTCACTCCCTTTCTTTACCTCTAAGTTTGACTTTATATCCTGATCATGTGTACACATAATTTTTTCTTTTTAGATTTGAAAATTGTTGAATGCCATAGCAGATATTACGCCATTTGAAATTCTGGAAGCCGTGAAATAAACCGCAATAAAAAAACAATTTGTCCCCCTACAATTTCTTGATCCCAATCAAGGTTCCAACTCTCATCTTCAAAATAATTTTCCGGCACTTCCCATTTAAAAGCCTCTACTCCGTTATTATAATCTTGCTCACTTTGCAGTTCTAAAGGGATAAAGTAGTCGATAACGCGCTTAGTTATAAAGTAAGGATCATTACTATTATCGACCAATTCTTGAACCCAGACAATCAAGTCATCACGATGATTTTGGAAGAAATCAAAAATGAAAAAGTCTATAATATTCCATCTATTAGTCAGGCTCGTACTATTGATCCAGTCTCGATCACCAAGCCATCCTGCCACATCGACTGGGTCAAATAAAGCCTGTCCTTGCTCTGCATTTGCAAAATATAATGCGACAAAAGCACTCGTAGGGTTTGCTCCTCCAATAACTGTCTCTTCAACTGGAAAACCACTTTCTTTGATAAAACCGTACATCGATTCAATAGGACTTTTGATTACCCCTCCTAGATGCGCTTCATCAAAGAAGTGTTCACTTTTAAATAATATTCGAAGTACCGGAGCAAGTTCAAAATTCTTATCTAAAAATACTTGGGCAAGTTCAGCTACTATATCCTCATTGGCTTCCCGGTTGATGTAAAAATTATACAACTTAGAACAAATATAGTTTGCTGCCTCCCTACTACGTTGTTCAAATATTAGATCTATAAGACCGTTATAGTCAAAGTTATCCGTCTGACCAAAAATGGTCTTTTGACCAGGATCATGAAAATCAGAAATATAAGTAATGGGGGCACAAGCTTCAGTAAAACCGTTCCAACCTGTCAGCGCACGAGCTGCTTCTGTAATATCATTTTGTGTATAGTTATTGTCTCTTCCTAAAGTGAATAATTCTAAAAGCTCCCGAGCGTAGTTTTCATTTGGTTGAAATCGTGTATTTTGAACTCCATTTAAGTAGACTAACATAGATGGGGATGTCCCAATCTGCTCAACAAAACTTCTAAAATTGCCTAAGGCATTTTCCTCTAGCATTCTGAAATAGTCGTAAGCATAAGATGGACAGTTGTAGTCTTCTACCCTTGTCACAAAGTGATTACTCCAAAACAGCATCAACTTCGCTCGTATAGCATTGTCCTCTAAAAATTCACCCGACCATCGATCTATAAGTTCGTACAGTTGCCCTACCGCTTGAGTTGTGATGTCATCTGGATCATAATCTGATATAGACCAATCACCCCATGAAGGTTTTGGAAACTCTGGTTAGCGATAGCATCATCAATCAATGCGTCTACAACATCTACTGGATTCTGCAACAAGGCATTCTGGATCATCTCCAGATTTGCACCAAATCCTAGCCTCCGGTAAAGATGCTTCACACGCGCTTCATTCCTTGGTGCACCTGCATTAGGTACATATGCTTCTAGAGATCCTATTGCACAATTGAAATAAGCTTCCATAATCTGATCATTTTGCTTCAAAAAAAGAGTCTAGTGTTTGTCAGCTCTTGGGTAAATATATTGAACTGAAGATATGAATAAAATTAATGCATTGTACTCCCCTTATATTGTATGCCTCAAAATTTACCTATCTACTTAACATAACGATTTTTATTCGGCGAAGCGATTTCTTTATTTTTTGGGGTCTCCTCCAGTCCCTTGAAAAGCGGGACGGAGTCGGGTGTTTCGCTCGTACCCGGCTATGATCACCGTCAAAAAAAACGGCCATCATAGCCGGGACCCACTACACCCCCTAGCCCCTAACGCGCCTTGCCCCGACTTACGTTACACTACAGTCGAGACAGGCTTTGTCGAGCTTCACACCTTCGGTGCTACGCGAAAACAATAATATGTGAATTAGGCAGGAAAATTGATTTATATTCCGAGATTCAGCGCCTGAAAACTTTATTTCTTTATAAAGTGTCGATGATTGCAATACAATACCCATTAAAACCCTTATATAGTTTGTAAACCCTTCCGAAAAAATGCATTTTTGTTAAAATTGGGAAGCCGTTTATATATTTTTGTTTAGTGATAAATTTATATCTTTTGTTTAAAAAATCTCATATCATATTTTTTCTAGGACTATGCTTCTTTTCTTGTAATAAAGAAGAAAAGGCTCCCAAAGAATTTACCAACGTAGATGAACGTTTACATTCCTTTTTTGAGAATTTTGAGAATGAAGCTGCTGCTCGAGGTATAGAGATAGACTTGAATGAGGCTATTCTCACGGCAAGTATTAGTGAGATTGAAGGGCAAGGCGTTGCTGGACAGTGTTCAAGACCTCGAAATAGTATAGCCAATGACATCGTTATAGATGAGTCTTTCCTCAATAGCAATGTCAGTAATCTTCTCAAAGAATTTGTCATTTTTCATGAGCTCGGGCATTGTTTCTTACAACGCGAACATCGTGAAGACGAATACCCAAATGGAAATTGTATAAGCATTATGAGATCGGGTATAGATGGCTGTCGTGATAACTATTCAAGCTCTTTTCGCTCTATTTATATTGACGAATTATTTGATCCAGATTCTTTTTAGTGTGATTAGAAGATAGTTCATTGCTATCATTTGTTCCATCTTGTTTTTTGTCTTTAGAGTTCCCAATAAGTAATTCATAAATTGCTTTGGGTCTTACCTCTTATTCACTTCCAGAAATTCTATGAATCTAGAATACTATATATCTTACATACATTCAACGTATGCTGGTATGTAACTAGTAATCGTTACCCTAACAATGTTTAACCTGATACCTACCCACCCCCACCCTTTGAAATCTAAAATCTAGTCCGCCAATTGATACCTCCAAAATGGTACAACAATCAAATTTCACTGTACTTCTAGATTAATAAAATAGTTAAATAAAGTAGTTAAATAAAGTAGACTATTTTTATCTAGACTAGGTGTAGTCTATACCTTTATGCATTGCTTAATACAATTTGAGGTCCATAGCTTTATATTCCATTATAATCTAAAGTCAATTCTGACTTAGCGCTGGAAACGGTAAATGATACTCCCCACTCTTCTTTTTATATTAGGCATTGCAGCACTAGCCGCGTGAATGATGGGAATGATATCGCCGCATAGCGATAGTCCGTGCCTCTCCGCTAGGAAGAGCGCAAAGGACCGTAGCCGATAGGCGAAGTCATGGACAGTATGGCCTGTATGGGCACGCCCAAAACAAAAAAAGATACTAAAAGGAATCACCCTATAGTATCTAAAAAAAAGGGTGACAATCTTGCGATAATCACCCTTTTTAGCTTTATATATTTACAATAACTATTGTTTAGTTATTATCGTCATCGTTTAAATACTCATCTCCTTCTTCGAGGTATTCTACTGGTTCCCCCTCCTCAATATAGCTGCTTGACGTTTCACCAATTCTATATGCAATGGTCACTCCTATAGAAGTATACCAATCGTTGTCATCGCTATTTGCAGAATTGCTAACACCATCCAAAAAGTCATTTAATCCAGCAGTTAAAGTCCCTTCAATGCCTATCACTAACTTATCTAAGCTGTAGCGAATTCCAGCTCCCATAGGAACGATCATAGCAAAACTTGGATAATCTCTAGTAGCATCTAATGGATCAAGCGCTCTACCATCAACAGAAGTAGTCACATCTACATCCGCGAGGTTCGCGCCTACACCAAGATGTAAATATGGAGTAAATGTTGAGGCAAATCTTTTCTGATTTTCATAGATATTTACGCCGAGTATGTTCCATTCAGTACTTACCGCAAAATCAATTAATGTTGATTCGTACGAAAATCCTCTTGATGCTCTTTCCGGAAAATTAAGATCGGAACCTTCATACAAACCGTAGTTTGCAGCTGCCTTTAAATCGAATTTGGGACTGAAGTGATATTTTGCAAAAAGACCACCACCATATCCTAGCGCATCTGTATCAATAATATCTGGTACAAGATCACCATGAAGTGTGTTGACTCCACCTTTTACACCTATTTCAAACTCTTGTGCATATCCAACAACGCAAATTATAGCGAAGAGGATGGTAAATAAATTTCTCATTGTATTTCTTTTTTATTCTCACTAGAGTAAATCAATTACTTTGCCATATTTATTTTTAATGTTATGAGTGCAACAAAATACTATCTATTCAGCTTCACTTTTTCTTGCTAAAAACATCTTAATTTAACGCTAACAAGCGTAAGGCATTTTATGCCTTACTGCACTTCTTTATTATTATCGTCCATATTCAAAATCTAGAAATCTGAGAATGGTAAATAAAAAAGTACAGATCTTACTAGTACATATTATATTATTTTGTAATATTGCAAATACAAAATTTACTACATGACAAATATTATTGCAATTGCAAACCATAAAGGTGGAGTTGGAAAAACGACTTCTGTACAAAACATAGGCGTTGCCCTCAGTCGGCTGGGCAAGAAAGTTTTACTTATAGATTTAGATCCACAAGCCAATCTTAGTGATTCCTTCGGTTTTGAAGACGCGGAAGTTAGTATCTATGATGCATTAACAGATAAAGCACCAGCCCCCGTTCATAAGGTTTCTGAAAGTCTGGATATTGTCCCAGCTAATCTAGATCTCTCGGTAGCAGAGGTAGAACTCAGCAATGTACCTGGAAGAGAGTATGTCTTAAAGGAGATTGTAAATAAATGGAACGGAAAATATGATTATATAATTATTGACTGTCCTCCTTCTCTAGGATTGCTGACTATCAACGCTTTAACAGCCTGTACTGAAGTATACATCCCTCTGGATGCCCAGTATTTCTCAATGAAAGGTCTTGATAAGCTGATGTTCATTTTGGAAAAGATAAAAGCACGACTAAATAAGGAGGTTGAAGTAACAGGAGTCTTTCTAACTCAATTTGACAACCGACTTGTACTCAACAAGAATATTGCTGATATGATAGAAGATTACTTCCCGAATAAGGTTTTTAAGACCAGAATTAGGAAAAATATCGCTCTTGTGGAGGCTCCTATTGATGACTTAGATATTTTCACATACGCGCCTAGTAGTAATGGTGCGGTAGATTACAAAAAACTGAGCTTAGAAATCGTAGCAGCTCACAACATATAAAAATAAACCAATTCAGACATGGCAAAGGATTTTAAAAATAGCATCGGAAGAAAAAGATTAAATACCTTAATCCCTGACAATGATTATGATGCTCAAGTCAAAGTAGAAGAAAAAAGGGAAATGCTAAAGGAAAAGAAGCAAACTACAACCACTTCAGCCCCTACCCCACCCAGTACAGTAGTAACTACTTTCAGAATAAACACGGAAAAGTTAAAAACAATAAAGGCTATTGCATTTTGGGATAGAAAGAAAATTCAAGATGTTTTTGATGAAGCTTTAGAAATGTATATCAGTGCTCAACCCCAGGAGGCTGTAAGCAAGGCTATAGAAGAGCATACAAAACGTACATAACAATATATGTAATATTGAAATACACACATTACTATGTAGGCCCCCTAGAATAGTATTTTGTAAGCCAAAGCGCTTACGTCACAAAGAGGGTCCATTCTTATTAAAGAATGGACCCTCTTTGTTTTGAGTTGTCTCTCTGATAGGTTGAATCATATATAATAGACCGAAAATCATTACATATATCTTACTCTAAGATCCTTAATTCTATTGTATAAATATAATAGTATAAGACACCATCCAAATAAATATACATATGGCAGCATAAGACACTACCCTACTTGGCGATTAGCAAGCGCTATTACTAAATGAAATAGATATTTTATTGTAAGGATTACTCTACAATATATGTAATATCATATTCTATATGATACATGTATTATAATATCCTATATGATAACACTTTTGATCTTTGCTTTTTCTAAAATACAATAGCCATTTCTTGGCTGTTTACTTAGTACTTCTAGTAATACGTCTTATCTCCTAGTGTCTTGCCCTATCAGATTGCTAGAAGCTAGATTAGAGACCAATTACAAAATAATACTTGTAATATAACATGTCCAATAAATATAGGAAATATGCTTCTTGCACTCAGATTTAAAAGTCATCGTGTTTAAAAGTACTTCTACACCATTTTCTTCTAGATTGGAATAATTAAATAAAGAATAGAAAGAGGCTTTTGAGGATTAGTATAAATTAGATCTCATGTACAAGACAATATAAAGAATGAAATAGTTTATAAGCAGGTTTACACATATTAATAGCTTTACAGTATAATATTAGTAATATGATATAGCCTGCTCAATTTGAGATTCTGTCAAATTAGAGTAATATCACAAGTCAAATTTAATGCTTCTCGTATGGCATAATCAATGATGGCGAACTTTGATAAACTACTAGGCTCTAAAAGATATCGAATTTAGTCCTATTCATATTGTTAAGACATGCTATATTACTATATAAGCTATGTAATATTACATTCTTAGTGCAAAAGTCTATCTCTCTAAATGCAAATCCGACTATATCATTTTAGAATTACACTCGCTTTTCCCAATACTAGTTAAATTAATACATTTCTATCTTATGCCGCGATTTGAAAGACTTACTAATATTCTTCTCTAATACTTGAAATCTTATATTACAATTAGAGCAATCTATTAGGCATTACATCCATAGAATGGATAGCTAGAATTGATCAATCGGAATACTATATAATCTTAGTAAGTCTATATTACAAAACAATATAACCAAGTTGGAATTACAGTAGCATATGATGATTCTACAGTTCTACTTGAATTCAAAAAGAGTTTTGAGGTGCATACCAGTATAGCTAATGATTTGATAGAGGATGTAACAGTGAATATCTCTTCTACTTTGAAATACTAGGGTAGGGCAGTTTAGATTAGCATTAAATCTTAAAACAGATACTTAAACCGCGTTGAAATGTAAAAGATCTGTTTAAATTGATCCTTGGAGAGAATACATTATAATATTATATTACACATACAGCAGTCTACATCTGAACATTAGCTATTTTTTTTCGCTTCTAGGGAGTACTCGGCATGCCAACTGAGCTATGTTCCCTAAAACAAATTTCTAGCCCGCTACAGCTCTTAAAACGACCTCTAAGTTAAAGTAGCCGCTATTAAATTACCGCACATAACAGTCTATTAAATAAACAAGGATAGTAATATTTGCATTCTCTGTTATACGTGTGTGATTATATTACAGATATTGCCGCTAGATTACTCCGCATATCTAAAATACTTAAGTTCTTGACCAGAGCTTATCAATCTGGTTTCAAAATTATACGCAATGGGAAGTCCAGAATACAGTAATACCACAAATCTTCTATTACTAATATTACAATTACAGCAATAAAACAATAGAAGAGGGATTAAAGTAATCCTTTAAGCTCTCTACAATTTTTGAAGATCGTTTTATCACTAAATGTAAAATCTAGTGTGTATAAATATTGAATTACAGTCAATACTAATATTACAATATAATATATGTATGCTAAATTTATTAATAATGAAATTTAGGGATTAAAGTAATCCTTTAAGCACTCTACAATTTTTGAAGATCGTTTTATCACTAATGTAAAATCTAGTGTGTATAAATATTCAATTACAGTTAATACAAATATTACTATACAATATATATATGCTAGTATTACGATTAATGAAATTTAATGGGACTGGATAGGATGGATTTGAGACTTTTGAAAATCACTGAAACTCTTTTATTTAATTGGTACTAATTTCAATTGTTCTTGACTATCTCATAGGATCGGATTGTTAACCTTACTAGAATTACCTTAATTATTAATAATACATATATTACAAATACTCGATAGCGTGTAATAGGAATACACTTAAAATCTAATTTTTGAAATTCTCAAACTATTATTTCGATTTCATCAAACAAAGAGGCGCAAACAGAATACTATTTGGCTTGCTGTCGTATTTCAAGCAAATAACCCATCAATTTAAAATTAAATGAAATAAAATTAACTGAGACGTAGGGGTAAGCTATAAATATTGGGTCTTAGTAATGAGAAACAGTTTCATTCACCTAAAATTTTTAATTATGAGCTTACAAAGAAATATCATAGAGCAGATAGAATTCTTTAATTGTTTGACTGCAGAAGAAAAATTATTCCTAGCTGATAACTCAGAATTAAAAGTTAAGGGTAGATACTCCTATATATACTTAGCAGATGAACCTTCATCATTTTTAAATATTTTGCTAAAGGGTACTATTAAGATAGGAACACACTCCGCTGATGGTAAAGAAATAATCAAATCTATTATCCACCCTCAGGCAATGTTTGGTGAAATGTGCATGATGGGTGAGCAGTCTAGAATAGACTTTGCTAAATCGATGGCAGATGGAGCAGAGTACTTTTCACTAAAAAAAGAAGTGATGCTTAATCTAATATCATCTAATGCTAAATTGAATAACGCTTTTATGAGTCACATGGGGTCAAGACTGAAAACAGCAGAAACTAGACTTGAGTCTCTTATATTTAAAGATGCTAGATCAAGAATAATTGATTTTCTAAAAGACAATGTCGAAAGACGAGGCAGACAAGTAGGATTTGAGATTATGTTCAAGCATTCTTTAACGCAACAGGACATCGCTAATCTAACTGGTACATCCAGGCAGACGGTTACTTCCGTTATGAATGAATTGAGGAAAAGCAATTTAATCTACTTTACTAGAAAGAGTATCCTTGTAAGGGATATGGCGAAACTAGGTTAATTAGACGCATCAATTTTCTATTATAGGTTTTACTAATAGGTTATATAACAGTTAAAAAAGCTACTCGACGCAAGGAAAGTAGCTTTTTTGTTTGTTTTAGGCTAAATTTGACATTTATAAATAAGGAATAGAAATGAAGGATAAGACAAGTTTAATAGAAGAGATCCTAAGGCAAAGAATAATGGTCTTAGATGGAGCAATGGGGACTATGGTTCAACGATATAAACTTGATGAAAAAGCATTTCGAGGGGCACACTTCGAGAACCACACTCTAGATATCCAAGGAAATAATGATATACTTTCGATAACTCAGCCCGAAATAATCAAAGAAATACATAAAGAGTACCTAGAGGCTGGGGCAGATATCATCGAAACTAACACCTTTAGTGGTACCTCTATAGCGCAAACGGATTATGAGCTTCAAGATCAAGCCTATGCAATTAATTACGAATCTGCTAAGATAGCGAAAGAAATAGCGGAAGAATTTACAGCTAAAAATCCAGATAAACCTCGATTTGTAGCAGGAGCCTTTGGTCCTACGAATCGAACCGCCTCCATGTCACCAGATGTAAATGATCCAGGATATCGGGCTGTATCGTTTGACGAATTGAAAAATGCATATTACGAGCAAGCAAAAGGTTTGCTTGATGGGGGAGTGGATATATTTCTAGTAGAAACCGTATTTGATACTTTGAATGCGAAAGCAGCGCTTTACGCAATAGATGAATTGATGACTGACAGAAATGTCACCTTACCAATTATGATTTCAGGTACCATCACAGATGCGAGTGGGAGAACTTTGTCTGGGCAAACAGTTGAGGCCTTTTTAATTTCTTTGAGTCATATTCCTTTATTAAGCATCGGTTTAAACTGTGCTTTAGGCGCTGAAGAAATGAGACCTTATATAGAGGTACTTTCTAAAAATGCTCCCAACTTCATTAGTGCTTACCCAAATGCTGGTCTTCCTAATGAATTTGGTGAATATGATCAAATGGCCTCAGAGATGAAAACTCATATTGAGGATTTTGCTAGTAGTGGATTTGTAAATATTGTGGGAGGATGCTGTGGAACCACTCCGGATCACATACGTGCTATGGCAGAAGCGGTATCAGATTTAAGCCCTAGAGAAAAAGTCGAACAAAAAGTATATACTCAGTTAAGTGGATTAGAACCTCTCGATATTAGACCTGAAACCAATTTTATCAATGTTGGGGAAAGAACCAATGTTACAGGTTCAAAGAGATTCGCAAGACTCATAAAGGAGGAGAAGCTATCAGAAGCTTTATCCGTCGCTAGGCAACAAGTAGAAGCTGGTGCACAAGTGATAGATGTAAACATGGATGAAGGATTGCTTGATAGTAAAAATATGATGGTCAAATTCTTAAACTTGATCATGTCAGAACCGGATATAGCCAAGCTCCCTATTATGATTGACTCTTCTAAATTTGACATAATAGAAGCTGGACTTAAATGTGTCCAAGGCAAATGTATAGTGAATAGTATCTCTTTAAAAGAAGGTGAAGAAGAATTCATCAGGCAAGCTACAATAGTCAGGCGCTTTGGTGCAGCTGCTGTAGTCATGGCATTTGATGAAGCAGGGCAAGCGGATACTAAGGAGCGAAAAGTTGAAATTTGCACTCGAGCATATAAAGTACTTACAGAAAAAGTAGGCTTTAAGCCTGAAGATATCATTTTTGATCCTAATATATTTGCAGTTGCTACAGGTATAGAAGAGCATAATAACTATGCAGTCAACTTTATAGAAGCAACAAGAGAGATAAAGTTGAAGTGTCCTGGAGCAAAAATAAGCGGGGGAGTTAGTAATATTTCCTTTTCATTCAGAGGAAATAACAAAGTGCGAGAAGCCATGCATTCAGCTTTCCTATATCATGCCATCCAAGCGGGTATGGATATGGGAATTGTCAATGCAGGGATGATAGAGGTCTATGAGGAAATACCTAAAGACCTTCTGAATACAGTAGAGGATGTTCTATTCAATAGAAGCAATGACTCAACAGAACGTCTGACAGATTTGGCAGAGAGTTATAAAAATGTGGGGGGGAAGGTAGTAGTAAAAGACATTGCGTGGAGAGAAAGTACGGTAGAAGAAAGAATATCATATTCTTTAAGGAAAGGAATCACAGAATTTGTAGATGTAGACATAGAAGAAGCTAGACAGAAATATCCTAACCCCATTGACGTTATCGAGGGACCTTTAATGGATGGTATGAATATCGTTGGGGATTTATTTGGTGAAGGTAAAATGTTTTTGCCGCAAGTAGTAAAGAGCGCTAGAGTGATGAAGCAAGCAGTGGCGATACTCACTCCTTATATAGAGGCTCAAAAAGGTGGAGTGGTTGCGAAAGGTAAAATACTCATGGCCACAGTGAAAGGTGATGTTCATGATATTGGAAAGAATATAGTAGGCGTTGTCCTTGGATGTAACAACTATGAAATTATCGACCTTGGGGTTATGGTACCTGCAAAGAAAATAATTGATGAAGCTATCAAACACAATGTGGACGTAATAGGGCTAAGTGGCCTCATAACTCCTTCATTAGATGAGATGGTATATGTCGCATCTGAACTAGAAAGACTGGGACTAAATTTTCCTCTTATCATAGGAGGAGCGACTACTTCCAAAACGCACACTGCTGTCAAGGTAGAGCCCGAATATACCAACCCATGCATTCATGTATTGGATGCAAGTAAAAGTGTGGGTGTAGTCTCTAATTTGTTGAGTAAGAATGAAGAAGCTAAGGTTACCTACTTGCAATCCATAAAAGACGACTACGAAAAAGTAAGAGTGCAAAGGAATAATAGAAATGTAAGCAAGCAATACATAGCTATAGAGGAAGCAAGAAAAAATAAATATGACATTGACTGGACAGCATATGATTTTCCAAAACCTAGTTTCATTGGTAACAAAACCTTTGAAAATATCGCTTTAGATGATTTACTGCCCTACTTAGATTGGACTCCATTTTTTAGCAGTTGGCAATTGGCTGGAAAATACCCAGCCATATTGACTGATGAGATAGTTGGGATAGAAGCTACAAAACTCTTCAATGATGCTAAGGACATGCTTAATAAAATAATAGCTGAAAAATGGATTAGTGCAAATGCAGTAGTCGGCTTTTATCCAGCCAATGCCATAGATGGAGACATTACTGAGATCTATGAAGACGAGAAGCGCAAGAATGTAAAAGAACACCTTTTTCATTTAAGACAACAACGAAGGAAGGCCGCTTCAAAACCAAATATGAGTTTGGCAGATTTTGTAGCTCCTAAAGGAACAGGGGATGATTATATTGGAGCATTTGCCGTATCGGCAGGTCATGGTATAGAAAAGCACGTCAAAAAGTTTGAATCAGAAAACGACGACTACAGTGCGATTATGCTCAAAGCACTTGCAGACAGATTTGCAGAAGCAGCTGCGGAATACATGCACGCTAAAACCAGAAAAGAATTCTGGGGGTACGCCTCAGATGAATCACTAGATAATAATGCATTGATCAGTGAGAAATACAAAGGTATAAGACCAGCACCGGGATATCCCGCTTGTCCTGAACATACCGAAAAAGGGAAGCTTTGGGAGTTGCTGGATGCAGAAAAGGAGACAGGGATAAAGCTAACAGAAAGTTTTGCAATGTACCCTGCAGCATCTGTATCTGGCTGGTATTTTGCACATCCCGATACTAAATATTTTGGTCTTGGAAGCATAAGTGAAGACCAGGTGCAGGACTATGCAGATCGAAAAGGTTGGGATAAAGGGAAATCCGAAAAATGGCTAGCTCCTGTATTAAACTATAAATAGGGTAAAGGAATCTACATAAATTATCAAACTACATAATATAATGATACATTTGCATACATAATATATATGTAGTGCATGAACGACAATACTACACCTAAGGAAATACAGGAAAATTACGACGATGAAATATCGTTGAAAGAGCTCATTCTAAAGCTTCAAGAGTTTTGGAGTGAGATATGGAAATATTGGCGGACGGTTATTCTATTTTGTATTCCTTTTCTTGCTTTTTTCTTGTATAGTCACTTCAAACATATTAAGACCTATCAAGCTAACCTTACGTTTATGGTTAACGAGGATGAAGGAGGAGGTGGATTAGCATCTGTCTCTGGTGTACTTGGATCATTTGGTTTAGGGGGTGGAACTGGGGGTGAATATAACCTTGAAAAAATGCTTTCTTTATTGAAATCAAGGAAGATAATCCAAAAAGTCTTATTTGATACGCTTGTTCTTGATGGTCAAAAAGATTTTTATGCCAATCATTTAATACGTGCCGAGGAATTTAATGAAGATTGGTCTAAGTTAGATAGTGAAATAGATTTGAATAATTTTTTATTTTCTCATCCAGACATCAAAACATTTTCATTGTCTGAAAATACAGCCCTTAAATATATTCATACCCGATTAATTGGTAATGCAGAGCATGGAATTGTGAGTTTACTTAGTAGTAGTATTTCTGAAGCAACAGGTATTATGGAAATAGGTATTTCATCTCGCAACGACCAATTGAGTATTGCTTTAACAGAAGTACTTTATAATAGATTGAGTGAGTTCTACATTGAAAAATCCATTGAAAAGCAATTAAATACCTATAAGATAATTTCTTCCAAATCAGATTCGCTTCAAGGTGAACTACGAGGTGCTGAATACGCTTTAGCTAACTTTAAGGATTCAAACCGAGGACTATACAATAAAAAAGATCAGTTAGAAGAATTCAGACTAGAAGCTAAGGTGCAAATGTTAGGAGCTGCTTTTGTTAAAGTAGTGGAGCAAAAAGAAATAGCAGAATTCTCTTTAAATGATAAAACTCCTGTAGTTCAAATTATTGATTTGCCTATTTCTCCTATTGAGCCTTCAAAATCTTCCTTGATTAAAAAACTCATTATAGCCTGTCTTGTCGGCGGCTTTCTTAGTGCTATTTTCATAGTAGGTCGCAAGATAATAAGAGACGCATTAGTTTAGATTTTAATAAGAGTAGAATCTTTAGTCAAAATCAATTTGGAATAACTGCAAGTATTGAGTAA
>JALZVN010000088.1 GCA_023299965.1 Saprospiraceae bacterium
TTTGCTCCCCAATTACTTAAGCGTCTAGCGCATACTAAAGCTCCTCCTCCATTTCCACCAGTACCAGCTAAAATACAGATATTTTTATCCTGCGGATCATTATTCAAAAAGACATCTCTTGCCACTATAGCTAAACATCTTCCTGCATTCTCCATCATTTGAATGAGTTCAATGTGATACTCCTCCATCATTAATCTATCCACCTCAATCATTTGTGGGGTGTCTATAATTTGATAGGCTAAATTTACTTTTGGGATATTCATTCTAACTTTTTTGAGGACTAGTTAAATAAAAGGTTAACAACCCAAGAGCCAAAGCATATCCAGCTGAATATTGAAATAGGTTAGCAAGCTCAGTGTGTTCATTTAAAAAACCAATAATATTAGAACTAAATCCCGTTCCTAATTGAATGGCTGCCACCAATACACCAGATATTATTGCTGCATATCTGGGAAATTGATCGGTAGCACTACTTATGGAAAGTGGAAAGAGAACAGACATACCCAATCCTCCAAGTGCCATATATGTCATTAACATTGCTTTTCCATCCACTTGCGGCAACGTAAAAAATACAACTGCGACTAAAAATGGTGCTAATATATAGACCCATTTAGTAGAAAATTTTAGTGCATAAAATGTAAACAAAATTCGTCCTAAGGCTATAAACCCCCAAAAAAGAGACAAACCTAAAGCTGCTTCACTAGCAGACAAACCTCCTGATTTTTCCAAAAACAAAGCTCCCCAATTGCCAAAAGTGGCTTCGCATGCACCATATAAAAAAACACCTAAAGCGAATAACCATATCTTAAATGGAATCTTACGTTTTACATTATCTTCATCTTCACTATGAGGCAATTTCAAATCTAATGGAAGAGTAAATAAAATCATCAATAGAATCATGCCACCTATAGCAAATGGAGCCATATACCATATACCTTGATTTACAAATGCATTTAGAAACAAGGCGGCACTAGCCGTCCCTGCCCCAAGCAATATATGCATCGCCGTTACAGCAGAAGTTTCTTTACCAGGAAATAAAATATATGCTAAGGGATTTAACGCTGTAATAGTAAAACCAAATCCTGCTCCTAAAGCTGCTGTACCTGCCATTATAATCCAATAATCTGTATTCCCTTCTAAGAACCAGTTTGAAGCGCCTAACAATAATGCAGAAACAAATAAAGCTATTAATCCTAATAGCATGACTGTTTTCATTCCAGCCTTTTTTGCAATTGAAGGAGCAGACAAGGAAGTTAGTATTGCTAATACTATTTGAGGTAGAAAAATACTTCCAAATTGAATACTGGTAAATCCATGAAAATTAGAATCAGTCAATATACTTCCTGCAGCTGGAAACACAACTAATGTAATCCCTACTAGGAAACCACTAAGATAAATTGATATAATCTTTCGAATTCTCATTTAACTTTTATTAACTCGTGATCAAAATATAACTTAACAATACCTGCTACTGACCACGCCTGCTGTATACAACCTCTACCATCACTCGGGGTTTCACCATCAAATATTTCAGAAATACCATGTACACAATCTCGATTATAAAAATGTTCTTCTAAAGGCTTCAACTTCTCTAGTACATTCTTTTTAGCTTTTTCAGAATACTTATTGACCTTAAGATATGCTTCAAAATATTCCGCAATAAAAAATGGCCATACTGTACCTTGATGGTATGCAGTATCTCTATCCCATTGACCACCGCCATAGACTTTTACAAATTCCTTATGATCAGGAGAAAGTGTTCTTAAACCATATGCTGTCAACAATTTCTGTTCGACTTGCTTTACAACTTGTTTTTCTTCCTTGTCAGTCAACAAACTAAATGGAAGACTTACTGCATATATCTGATTACATCTAAAATCTACATTTGCTTTACCATCTACATCGATATAGTCATTTAGGAACCCGTCATCATTCCAAAAATGAGGCTTAAAGTTTTTTTCTATTAATTCAATGTAGAAATCAATATCTAAAGAAGTCTTATACTTAAATTCCCTACAGAAAAAATCAAATATTTTAAGTGCATTATACCAAAGGAGATTAATTTCTACAGGAGCTCCAATTCTAGGAGTTACTACAAATCCATCGACTCTTGCATCCATCCAAGTTAATTGCCAACCTTCCTCTCCTCCATTAACAAACCCAGATTTATCAACCTTAATGTTATATCTAGTTCCCTTAATATGATACTTTAGTATATCTTCTAAATCAGATAAGTATTTTTGTATAAATTTCTTATTATTAAATTTTTGATAGAATTCATACATGGCGATGAAGGCCCAAAGTGTGGCATCGATCGTGTTATACTCCACTTCTTGTCCATCATAATCCGGAAATCGATTAGGAAACATCCCTTTATCTAAATACTTGAAGAAAGTATCAAGAATAGACTCGGACTCCTTCTTTCTACCTGTACTTATAGTCAACCCTCTCATTGAGATCATTGTATCTCTACCCCAATCTGTAAACCAATGATAACCTGCCAAAATAGTACTTGATTTGGTAGATGCTCTATTCACGATAAATTGTTCACCACTTAATAATAGATCGGCCAAGTAGGTAGATTTCTCCGTTTCAGATTTTATCGTATTGTATGTTTTAGTTAATTGACTTTTAACAGTTTTAGGTAAAGCTTTA
>JALZVN010000089.1 GCA_023299965.1 Saprospiraceae bacterium
TCAACCGACGATCAGGAAGTAGAGAAAGCATTTCAATCAAAAAAGATAAAAGGAAGAGATCACTAAATAAGATGAGTAATAAACAACACAGTACAGTAGGTTTAATGATTAGAGGAGCCGCTATGGGAATGGCAGAAGTCATCCCGGGCGTATCCGGAGGTACAATTGCTTTCATTACAGGAATCTACGAGAGACTTATCAACAGTATTAAATCCATTGGATTCCCCCTAATCGGTGTTGCCAAAAAAGAGGGTATTTCTGGACTATGGAAAGCTGTCGATGGAAACTTCTTGCTATTCTTAATCAGTGGCATGATCGGAGGTATAGTGATTGGAGTATTCGGCATCTCGTATCTTTTAGAGCAGTTCCCTCCTATCGTTTGGGCTTTTTTCTTTGGCTTGATTCTGGGTTCTGTATTCTACATTGGTCGCCAGATCAAAGGCTGGACATGGAAAGAGATCCTAGCTTTGATTGTTTGTACGGTCACGGCTTATCTCTTAACCACATCTCTACCTGCTGCAGGTTCTACCTCTTATGTATATGTGTTTATATCCGGTATGATAGCTATTAGTGCACTGATTTTACCAGGTATTTCGGGTAGCTTTATCTTGCTCATTATGGGTATGTATACCTATATCGTGCAAGATACTTTAAAAGGAGTGCTATCCACTTTTGCTACAGATAAGATCATAACTATGATGGTCTTTGGTATGGGCTGCCTGACAGGTCTAGTGACGATTTCTAGAGTCTTGTCTTGGACCTTTGCTAACTATAAGAACATCACTCTTGCGGCTTTGACTGGATTTATGTTAGGTTCACTAAACAAGATTTGGCCTTGGAAGCAGGCAACAGAATGGCTTAGAGATTCTGCTGGCAAGATCATCATGGATGAAGAAACTGGGCTACCAGACAAGATATTGATGGAAGACAATATAAGTCCTTCTGCTTATGAAGCGGCTACCGGATTGAGCGGGTATCTTCCTCTAGCGATCGTCTTCTTCTTGCTAGGTTTGGGGATTGTATTTCTAATGGCTAAAGCCGATGACAGCAAAGAAGACTAGGTAAATATGAAAAAACTTGGTCTGATCGGAAAGGACATTGAGTATTCGTTTTCAAAGCAATACTTCCAATCAAAATTTGAGAAAGAAGATATCAAAGACTACTCTTATGCACTCTATTCATTAGATCATATCCATCAGTTACCTGCACTTATACAAGCTAATCCCGCCTTAGTTGGGCTGAACGTTACAATTCCATACAAGAAGGAAGTATTCAAATATCTACATCAAATAGACGAAACTGCACTAAGAATAGGTGCTGTAAATACGCTGGTCATTTTTGAAGACAAGCAAATAAAAGGATACAATACAGATGTACTTGGATTCAAAAAAACATTATTAGAATTTATAGGCAAGGGGCCAGCTTTAAAAGCCCTTGTATTAGGCACAGGAGGCGCCTCGCAAGCCATCACCTTTGTTCTAGACGAATTAGGGATTCCTTATCAACTGGTGAGTCGCTCGTCTAATAAGGGCATTGCTTATGACGCTTTAGGTGAAAAAATCATATCAAGCCATAAACTAATCATCAATTGCACCCCTTTAGGAACGTTTCCAAATGTAAACGAAGCCGTTGAGCTACCATATCAGCACATTAGTGAACAACACTTTCTGTTTGATTTGGTATATAACCCTCAAAAATCACTATTTTTACAGCGAGGAGAATCGAAAGGAGCAAAAATATTGAATGGTTACAGAATGCTTGAGATACAAGCCATAGAAGCCTGGAAAATATGGGTTAACACAAATACTAACATTAGATAATAACATGTCAGCAACATCTAAAAACACGGGTATTGATTTCAATAATACGGAAATTGCTTTTGCCCACAAATCCAATAAAGAGCTCACCAAAAGTAAACGCCTTTTCTTTGTGATGGGAAAATCTTGGCTAGTCAATCTCATGTCCCCTCTTGGTTTATTTGCCATCAAATACAAATTGCCTTTTGCCAAGAGTATAATTAAGAAAACCATCTTTTCGCAGTTTATCGGCGGGACTACGCTGGAGGAAGCACAGGCTAGTATTAATAATCTTTCTGATAATAAATGTTCTACTTTCCTCGATTATGGTATTGAAGGAAAGGAGAGCGTTGAAGATTTTGAAAGGACAAAAAAAGAAAATCTTAGGGCGGTTACTTTTGCCGCTTCTAATCAATCTGTGCCTATTGTTACCGTGAAAGTTACAGGTCTTACTACTACTGAAGTCGTGGAGCGCTTTGGTCCCAATACGCCAACTTCAGAAAAAGTACAACTAGAATTTAAAGAAGCGCTTGAAAGACTAGATGCAATATGTTCTCTAGCCCACCAGCAAGGAGTAGCCATCTATATCGACGCAGAAGAGTCTTGGACACAAGATTGTATTGATCACATGGTAGAGAAAATGATGATCAAGTACAATGAAGAAAGAGCCGTTGTCTACAATACCTTTCAAATGTATCGTAAAGATCGTCTACAGTTTTTGAAAGACTCCCATCAAAAGGCATTAATGGAAGGATATATTTTAGGAGCAAAACTAGTACGTGGAGCTTATATGGTCAAGGAACGAGCTCATGCTTCTGAGAAGAATTATCCTTCTCCTATTCACGATACAAAGGCTGACACAGACAAGTCATTCAATGATGGACTAAGCTATTGTATTCAGCATATAGAAACGATAGCTTGCTGTAATGCATCTCACAATGCAGAAAGTAATTATTTATTTGCCAATATGGTCGCAGAAAAGAGTATTCCTAAGAATCACAGCCATGTTAATTTCTGCCAACTCTATGGTATGAGTGATAATATTACTTTCAACCTAGCTGCAGCTGGTTATAATGCTGCAAAGTATGTTCCTTACGGACCTGTCAAAGAGGTGATTCCTTACTTAATTAGAAGAGCGCAGGAAAACACTAGTGTTACCGGTGACATGAGTCGTGAACAAAAGATGATCAGTGAGGAAGTAAAGCGAAGAAAAAACGCTTAAATCTTCACCAACTTAGTATAAAATATGTCTTCGCCAATAGTCATTTCCATAATGAAAACGCCGGAAGTATATTTATTCAAGTCTATTTGATAGCTGCTATTTAAGTTTGCCGCGGACAAATGTTCTTTTCCATCTAAGGAAAGAACTCTAATATCAAAGTTTTCCAAACCCTTATAATTTACCTGAAAGTATTGGCTACTAGGATTTGGATAGACTTCTATATCTTGATTTTCAGAAATGTCAAATACGGCATTTGTCTCAAGGTCAAGCGAAACCAATTCACTTCTACACGCTATAGTACTTGCAGAAACACTCCAATCATAAAAATAATAGAAGAAGGTTTCCCCAAAGTTGGATCCGTTTATAGAAATCAAATTGTCTATTTCATATGGATAGGATAAGCTCGCACCAAAATCTGCAGAACTTCTTCTTAGTCTAGGAGAGGGAAAACCGAATGATTCAATATTCTGTTCTGAACTCGTAGTCAATAGATAGTCAGTACCTGCTTCAATGGCAAAATTCAAATCTACTGTGGAAGAACCAATTGGTATATCTGTAGTTAATTCTTCGACAATATTTCCATCAGAATCTAGCAATTGTATAGTTCTAAGACCAGCCATATCAGTAAGCACAGTTATTTGATTTAAAAGTATATCATCCATCACATCAAAAATCATCCCTCCATTAAACTCATCGGAATTAAAATTACTAGAGCCTTCATGTAGTCTCTCCCCTACGCTAGTAGGCATACTCAATTGACCAGTGCTAGAGCTTACGTACACGACAGTTGGTGCATCAACGACGTTCAGCATTAGTTCATTACCAGCACCAATAAGAATCTCGCCTAATGGATCACTAAACCATTGTAGATTTTCTCCCTCAGCAGTTAATGTGATTGTGTCATCGTTAAATTCAAAAGCTACATTTATAGGTAAAGTTACTGCTGGTAATACTTCTACTTGGATATTATTAGAAGATATTAGCCCACAAGTTCCTTGCATAGCAGCTGTCACATTTTGAGTTTCAAATATTTCTATAGACGCAGATGTGGAACCATCAAACCATTCCACTAACTCTCCTGAATCACTTGATATAATTACAGACTTTCCAGCACAAACAATTAAATCCTGACTCGTAGAAATAACAAAACTTTCCATAGGATCTACGGCCACCTCAATTGCACTGGAAGTGGCAACACATCCTGATACGGGATCGGTTATTTGGGCAAAGAATACACCTGATGAATTTACCGTTATGCTCTGCGTGTTTTGACCATTGCTCCAAAGGTAATTGAAGCCAGCTGGTGCTGTTAGTAGTACATTATCCCCTGAACAAATCGTGGTTTCTCCATTGACAGCAATATTTGAAGGAGGTGTGATACAGTTATTTTCCTCTATCATTATGAATTGATCTATAGAAATATTATCGTGGCGATCTATCAAACCTGATGGCCAGCGAACTACTATAGAATCAACTGATGTACTCGCACCTATTCCAAAGTGTTGAGTTTTAGTATGACACGTACCATAGCTTTCTCCAGCTCTTACCTCTCTGACCATCATACCCCAATCTCCATATAGTTCTATCCTAGAACCAACACCTTCTCTATTACTCTGGATACCTTCAAGTTGCACTGCTAGCCAGTGGTTATCATTAGAAGTATTCAACCATAATTTATCTTTTGTACTTGAAGGAGTATTAAATCCAGCACCATAACTAAACATCATATCTAAAAATCCATCATGGTTCAAATCTCCAACAGCGAATGAATGCTCATCATCTACTAAGCCATTCCTATTTTCTTCTATTTCAGTAAACGTTTTATCCCCGTTGTTTCTATACAGTTGACCTTCGGTTCCAGTCACCATCAAATCTACAAAGCCATCGTTGTCAAAATCTTTCATGACAGCTTGTATAGGTAAGCCATTAATGTCAATGCCACTCTGATCAGTGATATCTACAAATGCCGCATTGTTATTATTTTCAAATAATTGAGCAGGACCATCATGATTTGTAACAAATAAATCCATGTCTCCATCATTGTCTATATCCTGAAATTCCGCAGTCCAAGATTGGAATCCGATATCTAGTCCATATCCTGCTGCAGACTCCGTAAAAGTACCGTCACCATTGTTGATCCATAGCTGATTGATCCTTCTTACATCTGTCATATCTGTAACGGCTTGCCTACACTTAGCGATGTAATAATCCATCAAGCCATCTCCATTCACATCTGACCAGATATTTCCATAGTTTCCTGAGTTATCTTCGTCCCCCGAAAACTTCATAAAAGGAAGAGTTGCCACTGCAGAAAGGGTCCCGTTACCATTGTTCATGTATACGCTATTGGGACCATCATCATGACAAGCCACTGCATCCAGGAAACCATCATTATTAATATCAAAGTAAGAAACTGCCTGCACAAAAATATCTTGACCATCTAGGAAATCAACCTGAATAGAACCATCTCTTTTTGCATCTACTAGCCTTACTTCTTCATAAGCTCCCCCAGTTAAAATTTTTGCTGTCCCATTATTAGTGACATCGCCAATAGTCATCCCCCAATTACTAGGTCCTAAGGTTGGATAATCAACAACATTGAATGTTTTATCAAGATTTTGATAACTTATGAATAAATCTCTAGTTTGATCTAAGCTAATTATATCATCCAATCCATCACCATCAATATCCGATATGCCCATTGGAGCTCCAGAACTAACGTCCAAATTCAAATTTGATTCGTCAATCTGCTGAAAAGAAATTTGTCCACTTGAAACTGTAAGGATAAACAAACTCAATAGTATAATAGTAGAATAAATCTTCATTTTGAACAAGTTGATTGTGAAACTATTAGTGATGTCTAAAAGTAATAATCTTAGCACATAAATAGTGCTATATTCGAGCCATTTTAGTCCTAAGACTTACTTTTTCGTTGATACTTCGTCTTTAATCTTTCCTTAAAGCGCTTCTTCTTAGCTTTTTCCTTGTCCTTCTTCTTTTTCTTCTTCGCACGCTTTTTAGGGTCACCAATAGCAAAGTCACGTTTATCAAAAATATAGCGTATAGAAAGCCCCGTTTGTAACACTATAGGGGAAGTACCACCTACTACATTGATAGCTGGCTTTAGATCATAAGACAGATTTAAGCGGGCTATATTGAATTCTGCGCCAATAATCGCTACAACACCAAAAGGGTCCTCAAATTCACGTTCTTCTGAATAAAACCATCCTTTTTGAACTCCTCCTCCGTAATATATATTAAACCCTTTGGCAAGAATGCTATTGTGTTTTTCTAACAATAAGGTTGCAATTGCCTGCTCTTGCGAAATAGGAGATTGAATAATACCTTCCAAAGTCAATTTATTGTCTATTCTAGCCTTCAAACTAATGCCTATCTCCGTGCCCAATCGTATGCCACCAGAGAAGTTATAAGTTTGCGCAGAACAAGGAAAAGAGAGTGCAAACAAAGCTATAAACAAGAATACTTTCTTCATATTTTCAAAACGCTATTATTCTTCAAAAAAGTACATATTAACATGACACTAATATATAACCTTTTGGCTTTAGCGAGGCCTTATTCTCCTATTCCTTACTAATCTTTTACAATGAAATCTCTCACAGGGTAATGCAAATCCAATTGCAATACTATATTTGCAATAAGATCAATAGGCTCAATTTGATAAATATTCACGCTATTACTTCCGCATTGCGTTTCTACCTTCAGGCAGATACATACTATCGAGTCCATTCTCCTTTTGTATTCGAATTACTCGAAAATACTCTTGAAGATAATCGAGACTATTATGTCTTTGACAAACTCAACGCGCTTCGTAACGAATTGTATAAAAACAAAACTAAAATCCAGATTACAGACTTGGGAGCTGGTTCTAAAAAATCTAACAATCCTAGGCGATCCATTCAGAGTATTGCTAAAACGGCTGTCTCACCTATTTACCAAATTAAACTCTTATTCAAGCTTGTAAAAGAGTTGAAAGTTGAGCGCACTATTGAATTAGGCACTTCATTGGGGATCAGTGCCATATCTTTGGCTGCTTATGCTCAAAAAAACCAGGTACACACTTTAGAAGGTAGCCCATCTATCTTAGAAGTAGCTAAGGTCAATTTTGATATATTTGAGGCAAAAAATATTCACACCTATCTTGGACATTTTGACCAGCAGTTACCTTATGCATTGACTAATGTAGAACAAGTTGATCTTTGTTATATCGACGGCAATCACGCAAAAGCGCCGACTATTAAGTATTTCGAAATGTGTTTGCCACATACACATAAGGATACTGTAATAATATTTGATGATATTTATTGGTCAAATGAGATGACTGAAGCTTGGCAGATTATAAAGAATCATAAATCCGTAAAGTTGACTCTTGATCTTTATTATTTTGGATTAGTATTCTTCAATCCTGACTTTAAAGAAATTCAGCATTTTAAAATACTAGCATCAAAACTCAAGCCTTGGCAAAGGTATTTTTAACAAGAAACTGCTTTAGGAACAAGGGTTTCCTTACATTCCACTTTCATATATTGTAGCCGCTTATCCTGAAATGGAAATATAATGAATACTGAAGTCCCATGACCACGCCCTTGAGATTCCACCTTAATCTCAGCATCATTATTCAATAAAATTCTCTTACTTAAGGTGAGACCTAGACCTATTCCCTTTACAAATTTTGCGGAATCTACTCCTCTAAAAAATGGAAGAAATATCTTTTCACTTTCACGACTACATATCCCTATCCCTTTATCTTGGATAGATAAAACTAAGGACTGCTCATCTCGCTCTAAGCTTATTTCGGCTTGCTGGCTACCTTCTGTATAGTGTAAGGCGTTCTCAAGAACCTGATTCAACACAAACTTTACTTGTGAAACATCCACATGTATTTTTTCACTTGTAAAAATGTTGGTTTTAAAAGCAGGTACTTTGAATTTTGGATTTTCTGTCAATACTTGATCTAGGATAGTAGATACTTTAAATTCCTTTCTGTCAACGTGACGATAAGATAGACAGCCATCTTCTAGCAATGAATCTATATATTGATTTACAAGCTTTTTACAACCTGTATTGGAAGACAATCGGTGGTTAGTTATGTCATTTGAGTTGACACGTCTAAAACTTCCTCCATTCTGCTCTCTTTGTCCAAATAAATTTTCCATTTCTTACGGTTTTTAATAAAATGGAGGGAAGACGCTTAGTAAAGTAGATAAAACAAAATTAATGCCATACTAGCCGCCTAAAAGTACTCGTCTACGATTCTCGTTTTCCTCTAAGGCTTTCTTTATTCGTTGAAAAAGTTCTTCTGGCTTAAAAGGTTTGCCCACGTGATAGTTCATTCCAGCCTGGATAACTGCATCCTCTACACTAGAAAACGCAGAAGCAGTCAAGGCTATTACAGGAATTGAATTTTTCTTTTCATCAGATAATTTTCTAATCTCACGAGTAGCTTCATAACCATCCATATTTGGCATATTGATATCCATCAGAACCGCATCAAAATCTTCATTCTCAATTAATTCTAAAGCCTCTAATCCATCATTTGCAATGGTCACTTCTATTTGCCACTTATTCAATATTTTCGTAGCGACCATCTGATTTATCTTATTGTCTTCCGCTAGGAGTATTTTTTTACCCTTTAGTTCACTTCTTGACAAACTAGAATCCGCTTCTTTTTCTGATGTATTATTGGTAGATAAGCGAGACCCTAACTCCAGTAACAATGTAAAGGAAAAGGTACTTCCAACTCCCACTTCACTTTCTAGGTTAATCTTACTATTTTGTAGCTCTACTAAGCGTTTGGTGATTGCTAGTCCAAGACCTGTACCTCCGTACAATCTAGTAGTAGAGCTCGCCGCCTGCGTAAAACTTTCAAATATTTTCTCCCGTCGATCTTTTTCAATTCCAATTCCGCTATCCTCCACAGAAAATTTCATTTGGACATGCCCATCAACAATATTCTGTACAGAACACATAATTTTCACATGTCCTTTTTGCGTAAACTTCACCGCATTTGAAACCAAATTAGACATGATTTGTGTCAATCTAGTTGGATCACAAATGACATGTTCTAGCAGGTTATAATTATCAAATTTTAGGTTAATATCTACCCCATGTTTTGCCATACTTACCCTAAAGGTATCGTACAATTGGTGCATCATCCGTTTCATATCCACCTCCAATCTTTCGATTTGAATCTTACCTGCTTCTATCTTAGAAAAATCTAAAATATCGTTTATTAAAGTCATCAGATTATTGGCAGAAAACTTAAGTGTGCTTAGATTTTCAACCTGATCTTCTCTAGGTTCTTCGTCAAGTAAAATATTTGTCATACCTATTACCGCATTCATAGGAGTACGGATTTCATGACTCATAGTAGACAGGAATTCTTCTTTCGCCTGAGCCGCGCTTTCCGCTAATTCTTTAGCCTTTCTAAGCGCTATATTCGTTTCTTTTAAAGAATCATTTTTAGCCTCTATCTCTACTTTAGTATTATTCAACGCTGTATTCAGCTTGCTTACTCTCATAAAGTAGAGTAGAAAGAATGATGCAGTCAATAATGCTAAAATCAGCATAGACATTAGGGTCAACTGCTTACTTGCTATCAATTCCTTCTCCGCATTTAATCTCTCTATTGCACTTTTTTGCTCATTAGACTCAAATAGCGCTTCATACTTCTGCTGAACATCTAACACCATTTGATGCTGTTCATTAGCATCGATACTATCTTTCAAAAATTGATATTTCTTGCGATGTTCATAGGCGGTAACGTGATCTCCAATAGCTGCATAGGCATCTGAAAGTTGAACATAAACGTTTTCCATCCCAGCATGATAATTTAGATCTGTACTGATATCTCTTCCTATCAATAAAAATTCAAGTCCTTTTTCAGCCTCCCCTTTTGCTACATAATTTTCACCAATCTGTAGGCACGTTTTCGCCACACCTGTCTTTTCCTGTACGGCTTGATAAATACTTAATGCTTCATTCAACTTTGTTTCGGCATTGTCATGATCGCCTTGCTCAAAGTAGGTCACCCCAAGATTATATAAAAACTGAGCCTTCTTCGGCTTAGCTCCCATTTTGATAGACAGCTCCATACCTTTTGACAGGTACGTTAATGCCTCATCATAATTTTCTTTCTCTCTGTAAATGTTCGCGATATTATTATAAAAAGTAGAAGTACGCATATCATCATTCAATTCCAATGCAATGTCTAATCCCTTTTTGTAGTATTCTAGTGACACATTCAATTTATCGAATTGCTTATTTAATACCCCAAGATTATTGTAGCTTAAGACTAAGCCGTGTCTACCACGTCTTCCTAATTCACTTCTTATTTTTGTCGCCTTCAGATAAAAGTCTGAGGCACGAGTATAGTTACCTGTTTCAAAATAAATAATTCCTAGGTCATTATAATTGGTAGCTATCAACATGGAATCTTGATTAGCTGCAGCATATTTTAATGCTTCTTCATAACTAGATTTTGCAGATTCGTATTCGCCTTTTATTTTGTAGAGGCCACCTAGACTATTATTGATATCTGCAATTCTTTTTTCATTGCCTGCTTCTCTATAATAAACTAAGGATCTATTCAATTCCGCATTTGCAATCTTCAAATTACCTAAGTCAGTATTAATTCTACCTCTTAAATAATAAAATGCAGCCTTGTATTTTGGATCTTGATGGTTTTGAGCCATTGATAGGCCCTTCTCAATATTCTCTAGGGAATAAGTTGGATTGTTATTTTTTGACTTGTAGGCGATTCTATAGAGCAAATGCATTCGAGTAGAATCATGCTCTGCGAGCAATAAATCTTCTTCCAATTCATGCACTGCTGACTTTTGAGCTTGCATAGGTACAACCAAGAAGCATAAGAATACAACAGTTGCGTATATAAACAACTTTTCAATTGACATGGGAATGTTAAACATTCAAACTGGATTTGGACTGTCGAGGGGGTTCTCCTAAATACTGGGGGATGACCTCAAAATTAATTCTCAGTATTACTCATGCAAAAGTCATGTCAAAAATGAAAAAATCGTGTTTTCTTCGGATTGATTTATCTGAAGACTATCGTTTTATTTTTATACGTAAGAATATTGTGTTGTAATTTTTGCCATATGGCGGTTGACAATACTGTTTTCTCTAGATCTCTACCCTTCCTAATCAAATCAGAAACAGAGTCCGTATGCGTTATTCTACAGACATCCTGGGCTATTATTGGACCTGCATCCAAGTCCGCAGTTACATAGTGACTGGTAGCGCCAATTATTTTCACGCCTCTTTTATAGGCAGAGTGATATGGTTTTGCGCCAGGAAATGCTGGCAAAGAAGAATGATGAATATTTATAATTCGACTCGGATAATGGGCGATAAAATCGTCAGTTAGGACTTGCATGTATCTTGCTAGTACAACAAAATCTACATTTGCTTCCTTGAGCAAAGCCAACTCTTTAGCTTCTTGTTCTAGTTTATTTTCTTTTGTAATGGAAAACACATGATATGGAATATCAAACTGCTCTGCTATGTATCTGAGTTTTTCATGATTGCTAATAATAAGTGGTATTTCGATGTCCCATTCTTTGGACTGGTAGCGTTGAAGAATGTCGTATATACAATGCGATAATTTAGTAACAAAAAGTGCTACACGCTTTGGTTTATCACAAAAATATACCTTCCAATGCAATTGGGTTTGACCAGAAACAACCTGCTCAAATGCGTCCCTAATTCCTTCTTTCTGCAGCGCAAACTGTTCTAAATTCCATTTTACACGCATAAACAAGTGATTATTTTCACGATCTGTATATTGGTCTAGCTCAATAATCTCCCCATTATGTTTCGATATAAACTGTGTAACGAGCTGTATTACATCCTTATTATCAGCACAATGCATCAACAATACCGCATTATTATTCATATTTTCATTCTTTTAATTCAACTATTCCTAATATAACAAAGTGTACCCAAACCTAAACATTTTAAAATAAGTTATATGTATTATAATAATAAAAATAAGAAAACCATTATATGTATAGATGAAACACATTGTTTGGAACGAAGATACTTTGTATTCCTAGTTTCTGATAAGAATTAAGAATAAAAAATACCCCTATGAACTCTACCTTTTCAAAACCTAAATTTAAGGATTCACAAACCTTACGGAGAATCGTATTTAGTCTATTAGATGCAAAGATCCAGTACATCGACTTTAAATTATCAAAGGACACACGGGCATTTTTAAAAGATGATCAAGAACCTGGTCAAGCTCCCCAAGATTCTACAATTGACATTTCTAGTCAAGACAATTATTTTTCTATTATTGAAAATTCAGGTCTCTATACGACTAAACTTTTGTTTCTTCGTTCGTCTCTTACAGATTGGAATTGCAAGAAAATACTCTATCTACTTAATCATAAAGATATAGAAAAGATGTCTCTAGAGGAGATCAAAAGCTTTCTCATTTAGTACAATAAACTTATTTTATTGGGGCCATCCAGATCTATCCCGATACCTGCAATCGCTTCATGGCTATACTTCTATCGGGATAGATAACTGGACCGCGTCGTTCGCTTATATGGGATGGCAAACCGCAGGGTAGAGAAAAGATATTCCTTTTCTCTACCCCCTCACGCTCATCCCATACCGCTACCACCACTTGTCTCTACGCACTCCGTTTGTCGAGCTTAGTCGCCTGCGGCGAGTCGCGAAAATATAAGTTGTGAGGTCTACAACAAGTCTGTCTTTCAAAGATTGTAGAAAATATCACCTCTAAAGAAATAGGAAATCATATAACTTATCTAGGCTCCTCTCATCGTATAAAACTTCCAAGCCTCTTTGCTTGGGAAACTGGACTAGTGCTGCGCAATGGTTTTGACCTCTTTTAACTACGACAGGCAATGGCTAACAAAATACAAAAGAGGTCATAAGTCTGTGCATAGCCTGGGAGGCAGGCAAAAGACCGAGCTGACTAGCGAGCCATGGAGCATAACGACCCAGATGCTATGTATACAGCCTTTTGTGGCTGCATACATAGCATCTGGGTAGGCCCATAAAAAAAGGGCAAAACAAGATGTAAAATCCTACTTTGCCCTTTAGTCGATATTAACTAGAAAGTACCCTTAACGATACATTTCAAAGAAGCCTTTGAAGACCCGATTGTCTGCATCATTGAGTTCTAGTATATAGAAATATGTTCCGTCAGGTAAATCTTTGTTTTCCCAACGTCCATCAAATTCGTTATTATATCCTTCTCTCAATAGGACTTGATTTCCCCATCTGTTGAAGATACATAATCTATTGTCCGGGAATGCGTCAATACCTCCAATGTGGAAGAAGTCATTGACTCCATCTCCGTTTGGTGACACTGCGGTAAAGACAACTATCTCTCCTTCGCAATCTATGTAGATACTCACTGTAGCTGTATCGCATCCGAGTTCATTACAAATCACATAATCAAAAACATCCGTCACATCGCAGAAGTCATCGTCTGGATCATAGGTGAGAGAGCAGTCTAGATTGATAGATGCCTCTCCAAAGATAGGATCCGATGCTAAGAATGCTGTATCTAGAGATCCCCCAATAAGGTCATTTGCTTTAATGTCAATCACAGTTGGCGTATTGATCACAGTGGTATCGATATCGTTCACAGCTATTGGCGCTCCCGATATGGTATCTACCACAATGTAGAATAAGGTCGTATCACAGAATCCAAATTCATCACATATCGAAATACATGCGGAATCTATACCGACTTCGTTTGCAAAGTATTCGATACAATTGGTGACTGGATCAATCAAGAAATCAACCTGACCATCTGCATCTCCTGGACAGAAGTTTTCTATCACAAATTCAGTACCTTCAAAAATACTGACGTCTAGACAGCGGGTCTCCACATCCCCAGGGAAGATGGTGTCTCTTACAATCTCTGTATCGGAGACGACAGTGACAATAAAATTGGTCGTATCACAATTGCCTAGCGAATCGCAGAGCACAAAGCAGGCAGTATCTACCCCTAAGGTAATCCCCGTATAAGTAACACAATTGATAGAATCTATTTCAAAACTAACATTTGTCCCATTGGATGAATCACAAATATCAACTGCACTAACTACAGGTCCCATCAGATCAGTCAAGTCTGTACTATCTATACAGTAAACTACAGTATCTAGTGGCATAATCGTATCAAAGACAACATCACATAGCAACATTTCTGGATTTAAGAAAACGGTCAATGTATCACTACACATCTGAACCGTATCTACAAACACTACTTCATGATATCCTGTATCTACTAGGATAAATGAACCTTGAGGAATAATGCGACGTTCTCCAGCAGAAATCGTAGACACTGCTGTTGTTTGAGATGTAATCACAAGATCATCATAGTCATTATCTGGATTACCCCCAACAATACTGAATGAAGTAGGTGGTGAATCTGGAGAAAGTACCCACATTGAGTTCGTATCAATACTATTCATCAAAGCGAGTAACTCATCTAAGGTATTGAAGGTACCTGTAAAAGTAGAATCATTGAAAGTCCAACTTACAAGATCGAATGGTCCCATATCCAAAATAATTTGATAAATAGGAGTAAAATCCAAATTGCAATTTCCTCTCGTATCTGTATACAAGGCATCGTCAATAAATATTTCATAAGTATTGAGCTCATCGACTAAGATGCCATCAAAACAAAGCTCTTGTAGGTCATCACAATTGGTAGCGAATTGCTCCAATGAATCTAAACCGTTGAAGAAATCACAATCAATCATAGAGCATTCTGGTATGATCACTTCATCCTCTCTAACTAAGCAACCATTTGCATCCGTTACAGTCAGAGTCAAAGTGTCTGCCATCAAACCTGTTCTATTTTGCATATCATCCGTACCCGTTAAGTCTGACCAATCAAAAGTAAATGGCATAGTACCACCTGATACATTTACGTCAACAGTTCCACCTGCCGCGCAATCTTCCGTAACCACTATGAATAATTGGACTGGATCAGCTTCTATCACTTCGAAACATTCACCACCAGCTATACATCCATTCCCATCGAGGATGGTGATGCAATAGTTTCCTACAGGTAGGTTTCCGTTTTCAAAAGTGAAGAATCCGTTTGAGATAATCGTATCTGCAGGTGGTGTAAACCCAGGATCAAAAGCAATATCAAAATTGACACCTCCATCTGATTGCCCTGCACAACTAACAGAATCAACACCATTTATCGTAACCGTTGCTGGTGGCACATTGTCTGTAAGCACAAACAAGAAAGGCAATTCACATCCGCTTCCTCCTACTTCTGTAATCGTAACAACATATAATCCAGATGGTAAATCATTTCTGGTAGCATTGGTATCGCCATCAGGCCATAAGAATTCGAATGGTCCTGCTACTCCGTTTGGATTAATAGTCACCTCTCCATTACTTTCTCCGCAATCTGGTTGAGTCGTAACGGTCACATCTGCTAGTAATGGATTATTTACATCTATAGTCACTTCTAATAAACCTGGGCAAGCATCTGGACCATCAGTAATAGTCACAATGTATGTACCTGCTGGTAAATCATCTCTAAACTCTGAAACTACAGGAGCTGTTTCTCCACCTAATACTGGCCATGTATATGAGAATGTAGCTGGGCTCAAAGTAGCTGTTCCGTCTGCCGCATTGCATGATGCAGGCGTAGTAGCTGCTGTCCCTTCAAGACCATCAATACTGGTCACTATCAAGCTCACACTATCTACACAGTTACCTGATCCTGATCCTTGAATCACTACCGTATACTGTCCAGCTTGCAAGTCAGAACGTTCGTTGCCTGTCAAACCAGGTGTTCCTATATCTGGTGTCCAAGTATATGTAAATAAAGATGGATCTCCAGTCAAGCCGATTCTAGCTACGCCTGTAGCTTCACCACAATCCGTCTCTTGCACCGTTACAGAAGTAATATCAACTGCTTCACATGGGCAATCAAGTACTTCAATACCCGTGATAGAATTGGAGCATCCGTTGGCATCGTTTACTTGAATATTAAATAGCCCAGCACCTAAATTTTGTCTAAAGCTACTATTATCATTTCCTGGCAAATCAGCCCAATCATATGTAAAAGGTGGTGTACCACCAATAGCATTGACTGCTAATATTCCACTGTTATTACAATCTGGTTCAGAAGATATCTGAAGGGTAAGTGGATCTGGTTCCACAATAGTGAAACAATCTCCACCAGCCACACAACCATTGCCATCATTTATTTGAATACAATATGATCCAGCTGGTAAAGCTCCATTTGTGAATGTGCTTACACCATTACTCAATAGTGTATCTGCTGGTGGTGTAAATAATGGATCAAATACTACAGAGAAGTCAACTCCTCCATCTACTTGACCAAAACAACTAATGTCTATAACTTCGTTAATCGTTGTTGCACCCTGTGGCACATCATCTGTCAAGATGAAAATAAATGGTAGCTGACATCCAGTAATATCTAAGTCCGTAATCGTCACTAGATAAATACCTGCTGCTAGATCATTTCTAGTAGAGCTCTCAACACCATCTGGCCAATCAAATGTAAACATTCCTGAACCGCCAGTTACGGAGATACTTACTTCACCGTTTGCAGAACCACAGTCTGGTTGTGCAATAATTGTTTCATCTGCTTCTAGCGGATTATCTTCACCAATGATAACTGATATAGCATTTTGGCAAGTAGGATCCGCTGGATCTGTAATTGTTACAAAATAAAGTCCAGATACTAGATCTGTTCTTACTGCTCCTGAACCACTATCACTCCAGTCATAGGTGAAGTTCATTGGTGTCAAGGTTGCTGTACCGTCTGGCGCATTACATGTAGCAGCGGTCGTAGAAGCCGTAGCTTGAGGACCATCTGAATTTTGTATCAATGCGAAAGTATTTGAAGTACAATTTGCATCTGCATTACTTACAACATCTATCAAGTATCCTCCAAATGGAAGATCTGTTCTCGTTTCTCCATCTCCAAGTGATGTACCTAAATCAGGCATCCAATTGAACATGAAATCCGCTGGATTTAAATCTATATTTATCGTAGCTGAGCCTATACTCTCTCCACAGTTAGAAGCATTATTGATAACTGAGGTAATTTGAGCTGGAGTACACGCACATGCTGCTGCATCTAAAGTAACATCTACAGTTGCTGAACCTGAACACCCATTAACATCTATTGCATTTACGGTATAGGTTGTATTCGTAGTAGGTGTCACTGTAATAGATACTCCCGACCCAACAAGGTTTCCTGCTCCATCAAACCATTCATATGTATCTCCGCCGGTAGCTGATAACATCACTGGAGAACCAGGACAAATAGTATTCGAATTTGCTGTAGCTATTATTGTCGGTGTAGCTGAAACGCTTAATACCACAGTATCCATAGTCGCAGTACAACCTGGTCTAGTAGTAGCCAAAACATAACTGAAAGATGAATTTGTCAAATCAGCCATTGTCACATTAAAGCTTGGAGTAGGCACGTCAGTTGCGCTTAAAAAGGCAACATCGGCTCCTCCAATACCAGTCCATAAATATGTATAATTTAAAGGATCGCAATTTGCATCTCCTAATGTCAAACTTGTATTTGCTTCGTTTTCACATATCGCTTGATCAATCCCTGCATTCAAAATAGTAGGTGTTGGAAGGCTAGAAACTGAAGCGCCACAACTTGCCCCAAATACTGCACTTAGATCAGTAGTAACTAATATATTGCATACGTCTGCAATATCTGCTTCAAAAGAATGTGAGAATGGAAGGGATCCGAAAGCTGGTATTGGTCCAGATGCGATGAAGGAACCTAACAGTATGTCAGTAGCATCTACCATACCGTTTCCATCTACATCACTAAAATATTCTACATCAAAAGAAGTAGCTGGAAATGGCGTCATACCATTTACAATATTTCCATTATAAGTCACCGTCTCTGTCGTAGCAGAGGTACAAACACTAGTACCACTCGTTACATCAAAAGTAACTGCTCCTTGCTGCACAGGAAACTGGAATAAAGATCCTCCATTCGTATTTGTAATGAGATTAGCTGGACAAATAGAGCCATCTAAACTACATACAAAGTCTTGTCCACTAAGTACTTGTAAAAATCCATCTAAGGTCATTACGTCACAGTCTACCATCGGTGTATTGACTGCAAATCTCAAAGAAGCCATTTCGTTTACTAATAATCCTCCAGCAAGTGGCCAAGTCAATACTTCTTGACTACCAACCATCGTGATAATAGGCTCTCCAGGAACATAACTTGCTGGAGCAACTGCATTAGTTGTACCAGGAACATAGTTTACTCCAACTGGTAAAGTGACAGAGATAACATCTCCTGTATTAGAACTTGGTTCATTTACAAGGTTTGTAACGGTCACCTCTAATTCTGCATTTTCTTGAGGAACAAGCCCAGTACCATCGGTAAGCGCGATATCAAACAATTTAATAACACCTGACAAAGAACCAGATATGCTGATAGGTACTGTTTCTCCACCTTCTAAATTGGTAGATTCATTACACCCTCTTTGTCCTTCGAAATTGAAGAAGAGTACAGATCCTGATTGAAAATTACAACCTGTCATAAAATCAAATTTTATTAGCATCTCACTATCTTCTGTTAATGGGTCTAAGTCATCACCTGGAAGTCCTGAGACATCTAGTATTGCCGATAAATTTGAGAAATCAGAATACTCATACACATCTCCCATAACTGTTGTACCTACAAACACTGGATCAACGGCTACAGGTACTAGTGGCTCTGTAGCTGGGAAAGCGAACTCCACTGAACCTGGAACAAATGTAGCGCCAATAGGCAAGACAAATTGAGACCTCAAATCGAAGGCTGCTCCTAAATCAGTGTTTTTTAATCTAATTGTTACTGAGTTTACATCACATATATTTAAATCTGCTTGAGGCTGAACTTCTACTTCAGCATCTAAGAACGGATCTCTTGTAGTGATCGACAATGGCAGTTCAAGAGCATCACATGGAGGGTAATCCTCTGGCGTCCATGCTGGATCTGTAATCGGTTGACATGCCCAGCCATTTCTTTGTAAAAGGTTAAGATCTCCACACCTATCTACTGTGGCCCGTATAACATACGTGTTACACAAGTCTTCAGGATCCGTAGAACCAACTGCTCTTTGGACACCTTGAGAAAAGGCAAAGACATTATTCCCAACAGCGCCGTAAGGCAGCACTGTAAGCGTTTCTGGATTAGCAGGATCACTAATATCAATAATCGAAGTTATATTTATGTCTTCATCCATATTGTCTAATGCAATCCAAGTAATACCTGCATCTGCAGTAATCGAATTATTACATAATTGAGTCGTCCAAGTAGCGGTATCTCCCACCAAAATAAAATTAGGATTCGTGATTGGATTAAGCAAAAATGTAGGCGGTTCTGTATATGCAATGTCGTTATCTACTAATTCATTTACAAACTCAACACAAGAAGGGTCCGACACTGTTGCTGCATAAAATCTGTTTTGATAGAATATTTCTGGATCAAAATTGAACATATTATCCCCATTGCTACTCCCTAGTTGTGATTCACAATTCGGAATCAACCTTACTCTAAAATTAAATGAAAATGATCTTACCTCATTTAGAGATGGTACAATATTCAAAGTATCAAAATAGGCGGTGTATTCTCCACTTGGTGACAATTCAAATCCTGGAACAGGAAAGAAGTCGTCATTAAAAGTTGGGTGCCCTGGGATGGCTACCGAAGGTTCTACAATATCAAAAGAATTTAAGATCTCCGTATCAAAAGTAAACTTGATCGAATCTACCTTAATAGAAGGATAAAATTCGTTGCCATAAAAAGCAGGGAAATCATTAAATACTGAGATGACTTGGTAGTTTAGAAATGTTTCCTCACATCCTTCAGGGAAGTTATTACTATTTGGAAAAGCAAATAAAGTACTTGTTCTAGCCAATGTAAATATATCTCCAAACGTTTCGCATGAAGCGTCTACGCCTCCTACTACTGCAAATGCATTGGCTCTAAAATCAGGAACAATGGTAAACTGTACATCGTATGGTCCATCCGTACTGATCGCAAAGTTTCCTAAAAACTGTATACTATCTCCAGGGTTCAGGGTTAAACCTAAATCTGTTAAACAGTTTGGCAACTCTACTCTGATATTGTTAGATGACCCACTTGGTGTCAAAGTCATATCAGCAGGAGTAACATTGCAGAAAAAGTCTGTACCTCCTTGATTGATACGTACTGTACCTCCACTGAAATCAAATATACCTTCAGGATCAGTAGAACCATCCGGATTTCCATAATCTATATTGAACCCAACAGATCCAGATATCGGAGTCTCCCCCACAACACCAGTGATATCCATTTCAACTGAATCACAAGTTACAGCTACTTTTCTGTTAGCAGTAGCTGGATCCACTTTAGTGGTATAGTTATCATCCGTAAAACCAAAAGTCGTACGATTCACATTAAAACTAGTAGTTCTAAATCCATCAGGGCAAACAGCGGATGGATCTGGTGGACATGGTGGTATATCTTTATGGATAAATGGACCAGGTATGTTTGCACAATACCAAATATGTTCACAACCACAAGGCGGACATACAAATTCAAAAGTTGTCGGGAATAATGATTGCCCGATGCCTGCGTCGCAATCTGCTTGAAATGCCATCCTCAATTCATAATTTCCATTTATGAATGCCTCTAAAGAAGCGTCAAAAGTCAAAATCAATGTGTCTCCACTTACCATGTTTGACAACATTGGAATTGGAATAGTAGATTCATTTTTTATTAATGTCGTTTGTGCAGGCACTGAAGAAATACCAGCAGGTAATACTACTGTAGCTCTAAAAAATTCATCCCCTCCACAATTCACATCAAATAGTCTTACACTTCTTGATTCTGTATGTGTCACAAAGAATACATCTCCCATAGCAAATGCATCTGGAGAAGCAAAATCTTCAACATCACTATTAACATTTGATGGTCTTACAAATCCAGTTTGTGTATTTACCAAGCCATCGTTACATGCATCAGAGTAAGTTACCCTTGCGGAAAGAAATGAAGAAAAATCATTTACGCAGTTATCTGCATTGCCTTGGGCAAGAGAACAATCAAAATCATAATTAACTGAAATTTCAACACTTTCTGTAAGTTCTACATCATCAAAAAATCCATCCCCATCAAAATCGACTAGCCCACCTGGACCATCTGGGTCTGTTGCAAAGTCTGGATTATTGTCTAAATCAATAATAGCTGTAGTAACAGGAATGTTAACTCCTCCTATATTGTAAGATGTGATGGTATAGCCATTATCAGCAGTCAAAAAGCCTGCACCTAGACCAATCCCCAATTGAATATCAATCATAGTTCCAAAACCTGCATCCAGTTCTACCCCGTTATTGGTGTATACTACTGAAGCCGTTCCTGCCTGACAATATCCAACATTAGTAGTTGGATTTACAAGAGAAGTAGAAATTTCTGGATTTGCCGCACCGTCTCCAATTCGAACAAAATCTGTAGTGCTAATCGTATTACATGCTCTCCCAAAGCATCCCCATGAAGCCTCATGAGAAGATGTACGTTCATCTACGCAATTAATCACGCAGAGAGTCTCTGTAATAGTAACAGTCTCATTTGAATTGATAAACGCATCTCCATCTCCAGCAACGCCTGAACCACTAGTCGTATTTTGCATAAATTCCGGTCCAGCTATGGTAACGTTTACAATAGTATCACCAGTCATTGGATCTAAAGTCTTAAAAATAGGTTGATCTATACCATTGACATTGATAGCTTGTATGCTTGCCGCAGGTCCTTGAATAACCGAATAATTTAAAGTATCTACAAAACCCGCTAAACCTGAATTAGATATTGTAATCTCTCTATCAAAGCAATCCCCTACTCTAAATGGTCCTGATGTTCCCATTACATCAATATTAAAAAACGGAACCGCAATGGCATCTCTGTATTCGGCCGTAGCATCTACTTCAGATGTAGCTGCACCTTCGAATGTATAATTCGTTTCCCATTCATCAAATACAGATAATGCGTTATTCTGATTTAGTGTATCTATGATATTACAGTCCGCTAATATAAAAAAGGTGATATCTACAGAAGTTACTCCTAGTGGACTCAAATCTGGAATGGAAAACGCAGGATTGGAAACAGTACTACTTGGTGATTCCGTAACTCCAGCAGAAGATGCAGCTGCATTTAATCCAGCATATTGGATTCCTTGAAAGAGGTTTGCAATAGCTGTGATTCCTTCTCTAGTAGAGGTAGAGGTACCATTGACTCTGACAGTAACTGTAACCTCGTCAGTCTCACCACAAACATTAAGAAAATCTGGGATTGTATTCGCATTTGAATAGGAGACTCGAAGGTTATCCTGTGCAAAGGTGCAATTAGGGAGTGCTACGCAAATAAAAATAAATGCAATAACTATTAGCCTTAGCGGATTCATAAGTGTGTTTTTAACTATATTTTTTAAGCATTTGCCTTCCAATGGGGAGCAAAAGTAAATCTTTTCAGCATCGAAATATTTCATTATTAGCTGATATTCAGTATTTTATGAGTAATATGTTCTATTATATCATAATATTAAAGTCCAAAACCATACCAAATTGGCTGATTAGGTCGTCACATGACGATAATCATGCCGACAGGCTGTTAGATATAAAAGATTGTAAGGCTTAAAAGTGTGACAGTCAAAAAGTTACTAGAGCTGGATACAGCTTTTGCATAGGTAGACCCATGATGTTGGAGTAGCTCCCCTCGATTTTCTCAATTTTACATAATCCGATCCATTCTTGAATAGCATAGCTCCCTGCTTTATCAAAGGGCTTGTAAGTATCCACATAGTAGCGAATCTCTTCTTTGCTTAAGTTTGCTAAATGGACATAAGACGTATCAGAGAAGGAAATCTGCTTATGCTGCGAGAGGATACAAACCCCAGTAACTACAGTATGTTTATTAGAAGAAATAGTTGATAACATTTGATATGCATCCATTGAATCCTTGGGCTTGCCAAAGATTTTGTCTTCGAAAATCACCACAGTATCGGCTGTGATTAAGAGCTGTTCAGCATTAATCAAGGAGATACTCTCTGTCGCTTTTTTCTTGGCTAAGAATTCGGGGACTTCATAGACATTCATATCATCAGGATAGTCCTCCTCCACTTCTAGTGTCTTAATTGTAAAATCAAAACCAGATTTTGAGAGCAATTCTGATCTTCTTGGAGATTTTGAGGCAAGTATGATATTATGGTTGAATGCTTTCATGTTGACTGCAAATAAAGGAAAACTAGTCCAAACAACATAAAAATTTTGATACCATTGCCCCAATTTCCAAATTGTTTAGGACTTTCTAACTTAGGCAAGGTCGACAATAAGGCTAATGAGATCAGTAATAATGGACTAGTTCCTAGAGCCATAGACAAATTACTTTGATTTTCTTTATCTAGTATAAAAGTCCAAATTAAGATAAGAGACATCAGTATAACTAGAATTAGGCTTAATAAAATTTTACCTGATCGATGTCCATAGCGTATAGGAAAAGTATTGGCTCCAAATGCTTTATCTCCTTTGATATCTTGTATGTCTTTTACCAGCTCTCTGATAAAATTGGATAAAAAAGCTAAAGCCCCATATAAGATCAAGATATTCATTAAACGTTGATCATTAAGCTGCACCACACCTTCGTACTCAGCTAAAAATATGAGAATCGGCACAAAGGCTACAAATAATGAAATGAGTACGTTACCTAGTAAAAACGATTTTTTAAGGGCAACTGCATAGTAATATAATAGCCCAGAAAAAAGAGGATATAAAACGACATAAGAGAGTTTATTCCAACTCCAACCAAGATAAACTGCTATGATTAAACCCACAGTCAAAAGTGTATAATAGTAGGTAGTGCAGAATTGCTTAGTCAAATATTTTCCTACTATGACCTTATTGGGTTTGTTGATGAGATCAATTTTGACATCCTCTATATCATTGATCACGTATCCTGCTGCGGCAACCAACATCGTACATACTGAAAGTAAAATAAACTGATCTATACTTAGATTTGAATCTATTCCATTTTGGGTTAGCGCTCCTTTTATTAAAAAGGTCCAAACTATCCATTGTGTTATAAAAACGATAATCAAGTTGGGCCAACGAATCAATTTTATCATGTACAGCCACATACTGATGAATTAGGAGTGAGGGGTAAACCAGTTACCTTGAAGTTTGAGTACTTTTTCAATTACATCTCTAACACAACCTTTCCCACCTTCTAAATGGCTAACATATTTGCTAATCGCGACTATCTCTGGTACAGCGTCAGATGGACAAGCCGGTAAGCCTACATTCATCATCACCTGATAGTCTACCAAATCATCCCCCATATATAGCGTCTTGTCTGCTTCAATAGCGTGATTAGATAGGATTTGCTCAAATTGGGCTTGCTTGTCTTTTATCTTGGAGAAGATAAATTTCACTCCTAGATTTTCAAATCTCTTCACTATCCCCTCGGAACCTCCACCTGTTATGATCAATACGTTATATCCTTTTTTTATAGCTGTTTTGACAGCATAGCCATCTCTAGTATTTACGGTTCGTAACAATTCGCCCTGCTCCGTTACCAGTAGGTTCGAATTGGTAAAAACGCCATCAACATCAAAAATAAAGGAATTGATTTCTTTGAACTTCGAAAGGGGATTCATCTTTAGAAAGATTTATTATTGGTTATCTCTCCACTCATACACCCATTTCGCCTGAATCATTTCTAGGTGTCCTTCATTACTTTGTTCTTTAGTCCCTTCGAAAGTAGGAATCTCAAGTATCCACTGGAGTAGATCTGTAAATCGGATTCTATATATACGGCTTTCACCAAAATCATCTCCAAACTTGTCGTATAACTTAATGGCTATATCCTCGTGATCCTCCCAAAATATTGGTAAGTCATCTATTTCTTTAAATGGCATCTGGTATTTTTTAGTGTTCGTGTCCGATAATAAGTTTCTGATCTGGTATTTTAACCTCTAATTCCGCATCCTCATCTAAGATAATGCTCTGACATCCAAGTCTTGATTCAAGAGTAGGGCTTATAGCTCTATCAATGAAATCTTCTTCTTTGTCCGAAATCTCCTCCAAATGCTCATCTCCTTTAAGGACATAAACATGGCAAGTACTACATGCGCAGACTTCGCCGCAATTGTGATTGAGGTGTATTCCGTTCTCTTCTGCTGCTTCTAGTATAGATAAGCCTTTTTCGATGTTCTCTACCTCGACAGGCTTGATATCCTTGTCCTCAAAAGTAAATTTAATTTTTGCCATTGTACCTTAGTTATTTTGCAAAAGTAATTTTATTCAATTAGCAAAACAAGATACTTGATGTATAGTTTTAGAATTAAAATTTCTAGGCTTTCTAAATGCCAACGATAATACTAAATACGCAATGATCTCAAGTGTATGGTCGTATTTCTATCCAATACCCTTGTAGTGAACATTTCTCTCAAGGATTTACAACTTTATAGGTAGTTTTTTTTGCGTAATGGATAGAAGTGAGTAGACTGAGGGGCGATCTTTCATCGCTCTGAAGGAGAAGTCCAAGCTTATCCAGGCGTAGGACCGCAGCGATAGCGGAGTCACGCATAGCCAGGCCTCATGGGCAAGGAGGGCAGCATGGCATGAGGTACGCCCAAAATACTTACCAATACCATCAAACAAAAAAGCCTGTTTGAAATGAATCAAACAGGCTTTAATATTACTTTATAAAACGGGTCTAGAATGGACAACCATTGCAAGTATCAACCTTTGGGTTGGATCTTGCTGCTGACTTGGCGTTTTCACCGCAGCCTGCACATGATAATACTCTAAACTCTGTACGTCTATTTAACTGGTGCTCTTTTTCAGAACATGGAATGTTATTCTTACAGTTATTTACATTCACATCTTCACCAAATCCTTTAGCGACCAATCTGTCATTAGGGACTCCTTTCTCCCCTAACCACTTCACTACTGACTTAGCTCTACGAGATGACAGTCTATCATTGTAGTTATCACTACCTCTAGAATCTGTGTGCGAACCAATCTCAACTACATAGTCAGGATTATTTTGCATCAAAGTCAACAGCTTATTTAAATCTTCCTCTGCATCATCTCTGATGTAAGACTGATCAAAGTCATAATAGATATGCAATAAGTAGTAGATTGATCCATCTACTCCTGCAGTCGTTGGACTTGGTTGGAATGGACCAGTAGATTCTACTAATTGTCCATCAACATACTTCTGTCCATCAATATACACAACTCCGTCTGAAGGAACTGCTGATGGTACCGTAGTTACGATCTCCGTTGCTGCCAATGGCTTAGATAATGTAAGATTACCTACAAGTGTCTGAGACTCTTGTAATCCTCTTGTACACTTCTCTGTAGAAGCATCACCATAAGCTTCCTTTGACCCCTTGATCGTATAACAACAATCATCAATCAACATAAAGCTGTATCTACCGTCTTCTCCTGTAGTAGCTGTTTGATCTTCCTCGTCGCAATCGTTAAGTAAAGTGATAATAGCACCTTCCATTGGAAGTTGTGTCTCACCATCGTATACTATCCCTTCTACGTCAAACTTCATCGCTCCATTTAATGGAATCTCTACAAAAGTCTTTTCGCTTAAATCAGCTGTTGTACAGCCTTCTTTTTCGTTTTCATCATATGTTTCTGCAGAAGCTTGGAAAGTACAACACTCGTTTAATCTCATATCAATGAATACTTTACCGTTTTCAGCAGTAGTATATGTATTACCAGTGCAATCGTCTACAACAGTTGCGCCTTCGATAGGCTCTTTTGTATTTTCATCGAATACATAGATCTCAACTGGTACAGCTGTCTTCTGGAAGCTGTAGATATCATCTCTACCTGCTCCTCCTGTTCTATCAGAAGAGATATAACCACAAGTACCTTCTTCATTGAAGATGATACCGAAGTCATCAGAAACTGTATTGATTGGGTAACCCATGTTATCAATAGGTCCAAAATTACCGTTGCCTTTGTCATCCATAAAGTAGATGTCAAGTCCTCCGATTCCGATGTGTCCATCAGAAGAGAAATACAATCTACCAGTTTGGTGATAGTAAGGAAAGATTTCATTAGCTTCAGTATTGATCTCAGGACCTAAGTTTGTAGGTGGTCCCCAGGAGCTCCCTTGCTTGTCTGCGTAGTATAAATCCATACCACCGAATCCACCTGGCATATCAGAAGAGAAGTATAATTTGCTTCCATCCAAAGATAGCGTAGGGTGAGCTACAGAGTACTCATCAGAGTTGAAAGGTAATCCAACTGGGTCAGAGAAACTTCCATTTCCATTATTGTTTACTGAAAATACTTTAAGTTTAACAATGTCATCATCAGACTTACCTTCTAGGTTGTTTCTTGTATAAAACATCATAGATTGGTCTGCTGAGAATGTTGGTGCAGCATCGTGAAATTTAGTATTGGCGCTTGACCATTTAGATGGTCTACCATACTGGTACTCTCCACAAACACCTCCTTCTTCTCCACTGCCTGTAGATTTACGATCTACATAGTAAAGGTCTAAGAAAGGGTTACCTGTCCAAGAGTGCGTACGATCAACTGCTGAAGAAGCAGATCTCTCAGAAGAGAAAACGATACCATCTTCATAGTAAACTGGACTAAAATCATCCAAATTCGAGTTAAAATCTAAGTGTTTAACATCATAGATGCCACTATTCTTAGTCATCAATTCTTCCTCATAATCGCAAGCTCTTACAAGGTATTGCCCTCTAATATCGTCAGGTCTTGCAGCAATAAATTTGCTGTACCATTCCTGAGCCATATCGCACTTTCCATTACGCTGAAGTGCTTGGCCATAAAATAAGTTGTGATCTGCTGTTGCTTCTGGGAGTCTTACAATCTGACCATACCAGAACTCTGCATTTTCAGAGTCACTAATTTTTCGGTAAGCTTCTGCTATCAGAATTTTAGCCTCCGAACTGTCACTGTTATCCAATACTTGATTTAACAATTCTATGGCCCCGACATAATTTAGATCCTCCATATTCTTCTGTGCTTTTTTAAGCTTAGAAGATTGAGCAAAAAGACCGCCTGTAAGAATCGTTACCATCAATACAGATAGTAAAGAACGCTTTAACATGCTACTAGTGTTTTATAAAGTTAACGGGACTAA
>JALZVN010000090.1 GCA_023299965.1 Saprospiraceae bacterium
GGCATTTCGCATAAGTGACTTGTCGCTGTATGGTCCATGCAGTACCCAGTCGTTTTCTGAAGGCATACCAAGCAGTTCTACGTTGTTATTAGCACCATCTTCTAATTGGGTTTCAAAACCATATCCTTTTTTAGGAAATAACGCGGCGGAGGAAGAGCCTCTGATTTCTATACTGATACGACCATCATAATCATTACCTGGGTCAGTAATTAGATTTTTTTGCCCATTACCGTTATTAATAAGCTTCATTTGGGCAACAATTTTTGGCTCATCAGGAATGTCCACGGCACCTTCTGTATCAATGACCATAATAGGCAAATCAGAAGACATGAAATTGACTTGTGCCTTACTAGAAGCAACAAAAAACAAACAGAAAATTAGAGAGAAAACACCTTGAACATAGGTCGTGTGGCTAAACTTTGAGATATTCAATACTAATGTCATTGCTAAAATCGATTCTTTTGTTAAAGATATGATAAACTTGAACTAAATATATATTGTGAGAATACATTAAACTCAAAGAATCCTTATTTTTAGGCTATCAATCTGATATTTTATGTGGTACAAATTATTTTTTACTTCCCTTTTGATGTTGACAATGACCCTCTCGGTCATGGCACAACCACGCAACGAATGGAGACTTTTCTCTAGTCTGGAGTTTGATGAGTACTTCAATGAAGACATTGGAACATATGATCTAAAGCCCAAATTCACAGATGAAATCTTGTCTAAGGAAGGGCAGGAGATAGTCCTACTTGGATATATTATTTCCTCCTCTAAGACTGATGGTTTTGAGAATCCAATATTGTCAAAGTTCCCATTTACCTCTTGTTATTTCTGCGGCAATGCAGGCATGGAGACAGTCGCAGAGATTGATTTTGACACTTCTAAGTCGACTTTTCGTATGGATTCGGCCTATGGCTTCAAGGGCATATTGACATTCAATAAAGATAACCCTGAACGTCTAGTTATTATACTAAAGGATGCAGAAGTGTGGGATTTTTAGTAATTAATATAGCCGATTTGATTATACTTTTGTACTTTGTTGTATGCGATTTTATTTATACTCATTCTTACTTTTCTTGCCATTAATTAGTACTGCCCAGTTTTCAACTCCAATACATCCAGCATTACAAGGAGAGGCATTATTGACTGCTTTAGTGAACGACTTTAAGACATCAGTGGTATTGTCTTCTGGAGAAGGGCGTGATTTGATGTACAGTGACATTCACAATATTGGCGGTTCGGTATTTGGAGTATATACAGGGCATGGTATATTTCTACCTGCTGGAGTGGACCCCTCGACCTTCGTATTTATGAATGGAGTGGATGATGGTATCAACGCAGAACATGTGTATCCTAGATCAAAAGGGGCGCAGTTTGGTATTGCTAATACAGATTTACATAATTTATTTCCAAGTCGCGTAATCGTTAATTCCAATCGTGGGAGTTTTCCTTTTGCGGAGATTAATGATGCGGAGACGGAGTTGTGGTATTTTGAGAATGATGAGATGAGTACTGTTCCGAATAATAATATTGATAACTATAGTGAGGGAGTGAGAGGGGTAGATGGTCGTTTTGAGCCGCGTGAATCTCGTAAAGGAGACATTGCAAGGACGATGTTTTATTTCTACACGATGTATCGACAACAAGCAGATGATGCGGACCCAGATTTTTTTGCCGATCAATTATCAACGCTATGTTCTTGGCATGAGCAAGACCCGGTAGATGAGGAAGAGTATAATCGCACTTTTAAAATTGCGGAGGTTCAGGATGGAAAACCAAATCCATTTATTTTAGACTGCTCATTAGTAGGTAGAGCATACTGCCAAGCGGAAAATTTAGACTGCCCTATCATTTCAACTGTGTCTAGTAGTAATGTTCCAACAGCTATACCTTATAAATTTTTCCCTAACCCTACCAATAATACCATGTTTGTAGAAGCAATGGGATATTCTCAGTTGCTTATTATGGATACGCTCGGCAGATTGATTATCCGTAAAGACTTTGATACACGGACTACCGTAAATACGTCAAGCCTAGTTCCAGGCACCTATATTTTGATTATCAATGAAGCTACTTTCAGATTGGTAAAGTAGGTTTTGGGAGTGCCACTGACGCGAGACAGAAAAAGTCTCGGTCACTGTCGGGTCATTCAGCACTTCGCTTCGCTACGGTCCTTCGGACTTGTCGAAGCTCCACTACGTTTCGTTCGACACTGCTTACTACCCCTCACTCGAAAAAAAGGGAGAAATATAATACCATTTGTAGTATAAAATAGCGTGCAAGATTTTAGATAGAAATGATCAAGGTCGAGGCGAAGAGACCTGCCTACCGCAGGCAGGTTGATTGTTTCTATCAAAATATATGCGTCATTTTAAACTTTAAATGGTATAAGACGCTAAATCATAGCTAAACAGTCTACCTCGAGCAAATAATCCGTAACTGATTAAGAGGGTGGTGTGGCCTCTTTTTCGATTTCACTCAGACGATTTCCGATGTACTCATAGCGCTGATTCAGGTGCGTAATTTGCTTTTCTTCGTCTTCGATCAACTGATCAAATTTATTGAAGTTGGCATCGATTTTTTTCTTGATATTCTGAATATAGCTCTTGAGCTTGTCACTGACTTCTCCTTCCATACGGATACGACCTTTGACAATCTCACCATGATACCCATCCAAGATTTTTTTCTTTTGTAAAACGATTGAACCACCTGCAAAGACAAGACCAACTGCAGTCAATACCCCACCAGTGATGTCCACTAGGCTAATGCCCGTCACTGCATTCAAAATCACACCGATGATAGCTATTCCACCTCCTGTGGCTACGTTACCCGTGATATTGGTATCACTTGCCATGAGCCCTTCATCTGTAAAGTTCTCTGACTTACTCATGAATTCCTTAAAGGTGTCCTGAAGGTCTCTCAGTACATTGATACGTTTCTCTGCGATATCGCTAAATAAGTCATGATCATTCTTCAAGATTGTATCACTACCTTTTATTTTGAGGTCGATCATCTTGGCCATTTGCTGGATGCTATCAGCAATATCAACTACGCCTTTATTGAGTCTCTCTTTTAGAACATTGTTTAGATCTGTTTCCAACTCTGAAGAGAGACCAGTTAACCATTCTTTGGCAGATTTTTGCTTTGAGTAAAGTGCAGTGAAACTTCTTTTGATGAGTGAAAACACACCCAACCCTTGCTTGAGCTCTTCCTCTTTCTGATTCGTTATCTTATCATAAGCTGCCACTAGGTTTTCTACCAAGATATCTACTTGCGCGTTAGACTTTTCAGATTGATCAGAAAGTGTATCTCTAATCTCCTCTCTAAATACCTTGTCCGCTTCCCATTGTGCTTCTCTTATTTGAAGCCCTTTGTAGATTCTTTCATTGATGTTACGAGAGGTGTTTATATTGTTTTGTAACTTTAAATACGGGGCTTTCCCACCAGTGATATTATCAGCAATATATTGCTTAATGATTTTGAAACCGCTCTCCTCCGTTTCTCCTTCTATTTCTTGCTTAGCGGAAACAACAAATACATTTGGCTCAACAATGCCCTTTTTTTCCGCATAATCTATGACTCCCTTGATATTTACTTGTAGATCATCCTCCTTTACTAGATCCTTTTGCTGTAGTACGAAAATGACCTTACGGTGCCATTCCTTATGGATATAGTCAAAGAAGTCCCATGAAGATTGGCGATATGGATTCTTGGCTTCGAATACAAATACAATCAAATCAGAAGCAGGTATAAAGCTTTCCGTTATTTCCTGATGATGTTCAGCAATGGTGTTGGTACCTGGAGTATCTACTATGGCTATTTCTTTAAGTATTTCTACAGGTTGCTGGATTCTTTTAAGATATGGATTGATAGAAGTAATCTGTTCTGTCTCCCCATAGACTATCTGTTGGATGGTGTCCGTCATAGGTTGAGGCGCCACCTTACAGATTTCTTTGCTAGGATCTAGTAATGCGTTGATAAAGCTACTTTTACCTGCTTTGACTTCACCAACTATCACAAACATAAACGGCTCTGTGATGCGATTTCTAAGATCACTTATAGTCTTTTCTAATTCATCGTGACCAATAGCGCCGGCTATGCTTTGCAATTCTTTGACAAGGTCCTCTACTTGAGCACGTTGGTCATTGACATTATTATTAAGTATCGTATTCATAGTTGTAATTCCTGTATACACCTTTAAGACTGCAATTTATATATTAGTCATCAATTAGAGCGGAATTATTTCAGATGAATCTATTCTGTAGCTATTTAGAGCATAGCAGGGGGAATACTTTTTATGACTCCATCATGCGCTCCAAGACTAATATTGTCTCCGGCCCTTTACAGAATAGAAGGTCAATAATGGATGCATTGGGTATGAAATCTTGTCTATCTTCAAATACTTGACCGTATTTTACGAGCCTGATATCGGGCAAAATCCAGGTTTCATTTTTGGGTAACAGAGATTGTCTTAGATCTAAACGGCCCATATGTTCTTTGACGTACTCCTTGGTGAATACTATTTCACAGTCAATTTGTAGGATATCTATTAATCCTTTCAAAAGGTTTAAATTGTACTCCCAAAGTGTTGCACTAGAGTAGGTGAGAAGGGCATATAATTCGTCTGAATAATCCTCCCAGTATGGCGCATTCTCATAGGCCGTCTTGATGCTTTTCCATTGCTGCCTGCGCCAATCTTCACTATCAGAAATCTCTACAGCTTGTATATTTTTTTGTTGGTGCTTGCCTCTTTTTAGGGGGATAGACAATCGTTGCTTTCCATTAGAGGTGACAATGAATGACTTGTTACGATAAGAACCCTTGACATAGGATTCATCGCTTTCCAATAACACTTTGTCATGTGAAATAAGCGCACAAAAGTATTCAATGCAAGGAAGAAAATGTAAGTCTATTACTAGCTCCACGTGTCAATTCGGTGATCATTAAAAAGGAATATATGCTTTGTATTAAAGTATATATCTTAGTCCTTGTCAAAGATACGTCCAATTCGATTAACATTAGTACTGTTTGCTTGTTGCGTTCCAAGCATTACTATATCCTGTATATTGATGTGCGCAGGGCGAGTCGCCATGAAGTAAATAGATTGTGCTACATCATCTGAAGTCAATGGGTTGAAATCGCTGTAAATGTTTGCTTTCTCTTTATCTCCTTCAAATCGAACTTTTGCAAATTCGGTGGATTCCACCATGGCAGGACTTACTTGTCCCACTCTGATATTATGCTTGTAAAGATCTAAACGCATGGCCTTAGTTAATGCGTCTACAGCATGTTTTGTAGCACAGTAAACATTACCATTAGTATAAACTTCTTTTCCCGCAGTGGAACAAATATTAATGATCTGACCACGTTTTCTTTTGACCATGCTCGGAGATATGGCTCTAGTCATGAAAAGCAGACCTTTGATATTGGTATCAATCATAGCTTCCCAATGCTCTAACTTACCTTCATTGATCACCCCTTTACCTAATGCTAGTCCTGCATTATTGATAAGGATGTCTATTTGAGACCAAGCACCTTCTAGAGAACTGAGTTTTTTGTGCAGCGATTCTTTCTTTCGTACATCAAAAGTTAAGTGCTGTACTGCTGCATCAAAATTGCGTTGAAAGTATTTCTTGAGCTCTTTTAGCCTAGACTTTCTACGACCTGTAATAATTACTCTGTAGCCTTCTTTAGCGAATAGGGTAGCAGTAGCCTTACCTATCCCTGATGTAGCTCCTGTAATAAGTACTGTTTTATCTATTTTACTTCGCTTACCCAATTCTTTAGTTCTTTTCCTGTCTTTGTCATACTGCTTGAAGATGTCTTCATCTTCAATATTTAAACTGACACTAGAATAGAAAAGATTCGTATTTTCTTCAGTATCTAAATCTGGATCAAGCTTTATAGCATGCTCATACAGTGATAGGCTTTTGTTATGATCTTCCTGGTCACGATATATTTTTGCCAATTGCATTGGAGCCGTTGCAGATAAAGGCACTTCTTTCATTATGTTACGAAGTATTTTGATACTCTTTTTAGTATCTCCAAATTTATAAAGTAGCTCAGCGTAAGCATGTTTGGCATCAATATTCCTTGGATCTTGCTTAAAGGCTTTTTTAAAGTATTTCAATGCCAACTGATCTTGTTGCTGAAATTCTTCTTTGATTATTTTGCCTATTCTATACTGCACACCAGGGTAGTCTGGCTCTATGCTAATTACTTTTTCAAAATAGCTTTTAGCAAGTAAAAAATCTTTGTGATTTGAAGCAATTTCAGCTAATAAGTAATACGCTGCTGTATATCGTTTGTCGTTATTGAGTATATTTTCTAAGTAATTAGAAGCAATCAAGTAGTTTCCTTTCTTCTTTGCTAGTATATAGGCATAGTTGTACTGCAAGTCCAGATTGTATGGATATTTGCGGATGGCAGTTTCTAGATAGCCGATACATTCATCTATTTTATTATCAGTTAACAGCTGATGCACCACTGAGATAGGGTCTGCTTCATTTTCATAGGATTCTTGAGGTTGCACGAATTCATCCTCAAAATCTGTACTTGTTTGATCTAGGCTTTCCAACTCTGTTATGCCAGTCTCATGATCAATTTGATTGTCTTCCATCTCTGACAAGTCCTGTACTAGGTCGTCGTCTTCAATTTTATTCTCTATGTTTTTTATGAAGTCTTGATCTATAGACGGTACATTATCTATCGTATTTTCTTTTTCATTTTGGTAGGGTTGATCACCAAATATGATATCATCTTCCTTATCTAATACATCCTCAACCGGAGGAGAAAATGGATTGATAAGGTCTCCATTTTTTTTATTGTTGTCGCTAGACTGTAGGTCGTCGTCAATCTTTATCAAATCTCCGTATGGATGATTTTCTAATTTTTGATCGTCCATTTTGCGTTGCGCTGCTATTTTGTCTAGCAAAGCCAAGTCATCCTCCTCTAAATCTTGAAGGTAAAGATGTGGATCGTAGTTTGGATTAAGTGTTTCATTAGTATGGCTAGCTTCTGGCTTATCTTCACTCGTTAAGAGTTCCTGGGCTTCTTCTAGATTATTGATGGCTTCAAAACTGGTGTGTTCCTCATCTTTATTCGCTTTTACAAATAGTGCGTTTGGATTACCAAATGAAGCTTTTATTGTATTGTAGTTATTCTTTCTTTCTTCTTCTATGCGCAGATAGGGAGTGCCTCGGAGGAAGCTCATAATATCACCAATGCTGGTGCTGATGTCTTTAACTCTTTCTATCTTTTCTGTTTCATATGGATTTTCATCTTTTACCTCTTCAAGGTTAAGATAAATCTCTTGCCAGTGGTTCATATATCTGATCACATCACTGATTCGATCAAATCTAGTGAGCTTAGACTCATTGGCAGGATTAGTGAAATTTACGCCACTATTGATAACAATAGGCTGCATTTCACTAGGCATATTAAAGTAATTGAAGAGCTTGTAGGCACCATACATACATTTCTCTGATTTGAGAAATTCATCACTAATCAATAAGAGTATAGGATTCTTTGAGACACTAAGTATAGAAAGAGGATTCAATACATCTTCTGCGTCTATTACAATAGTATTGATATGAAAACCAATGTTTTGTAATTCATTAGATATATTAGTAGCCGTATTGATATTCAACTGGCTGAAAGCCAAGTCGAGAGTCTTTCTCGTGGTCATTTGAAAATATGTAAAATGCTTAAAATTATCGAGTGCCCAAAGGGAGTGATTTGGAGCAATTACAATCGGCTATTCAAAGTAAGCAAAAATATACTAGTCAGTCAATATATTTTGGATATTAGATGCAAATTCCTCCTTAAATGCCTTGAATTGGGTAGTTGCTGGACCTGAAAACCCGGTATGGATTTTTTTGACTTGATTATCTTTTCCAAGGAAGATCATTGTTGGATAAGAAATGATAGCATTTAGCATAGGAAGTGATTTGGCGGCTTCTTTCTTGTCAGAAAGTCCTGCATGAAGCAGTGGATAAGGCATATCAAACTTCTCCTTATACTTACGAAGGGCATTTATGGATTTGGCTTCATCTTTATACTTTTCGAAGCCTAGAGCTATGATATCAAAGCCTGGATCAGGATTCTTATCCAAATAATCTATTAAAAACTCTGTTTCATCTCTGCAGTTAGGACACCAAGTACCAAATATTTGGATGATTTTAGGTCTGTTTTCATATTTTTTGTCTGATAGGCTTACCAAATTGCCGTCTGTGTCCTTAAAGCTGAAATCTACTTTATCGTATCCTTCCTTTAGATAGGTCAGTGTATTAGCATTTTTTAAGGTAAAAGAGGGATCCTTGCTTGCTTCCCAAAAAGACGTATAGTGCTTCCCAGATTTGAATCTTCCTCTCAATTCTGTATTGTCGTCATTGAGCTTAGCTTCAAATAAAAATGCATGACTCCCATCAAAGCAACTAAGGTACATTTTCTTACCTTGGACTGTGCCTTCCAAAAACCTGTAGTCACCGGTCTCTGTGATAAATGTACCAGTAAGATGATTCCCCTTCTGACTGAATTCACCTATAGCCATATAAGGGTCTCCACCATCTGAAAATTTAACCTTCCATTGACCACTAAGATCCATAGCAGGTTTCTTCCTGTTTACTGTAAATCGATGATTCTTGCCATAATATGCTTTAAAAGGTATCTGGTAGTCATTTTTAGAGTGTACTATCCAGTTCCCTGCCATTACACTTCCCTGGTAGATGGCTTTGAGTGAACTTTCGTATATAGGAAAATCAATAAGGATAGTGTCCTTTGCTGTTTTTCGATCCCTTCCAATAATGATATCTTCTACCACTATTGTTTCTGTCCCATTGTGAATCTTAGCGATAATATCATTTTCTCCACGGTATTCAATGTCAAATGTAAAAGGAAGCTGTGTGGTATTTATATCGGGAAACTTAATATTCATTTTCTCCGGTAATGGTTCGCCTTTTTTATTATTCGTTACAAAATCAGGATCTAACTGGAGTACCGCTCTCCACGCTCCTGGGGCAGGACCATCAAACTCTTCAGCTACATCTAAGCAAGAACTTAAAGCTAAAATTAGAATTGCGCAGATAAGGAAATAATACTTCATTGGTAAAATTTTAGGATACTTAGATTATGCCTTAAAGGTAAATAGAAGTAAACCAAAAAGTGAATTTTAAGCCTTTATTTAAGTCGGGCTAGCGCTGTGCAAGGGGAGAGTAAACGGGAATGCTTGGGGTATAGTTACTCTCCGTCCTCAGGACCGAGCTGACTAGCGAGCCTGGAACATAGCGACCTTTGGCTACCCGACTTTTCTCGGGATAGCCAAAGGGAGACCCCAAAACATAATATATAAAGAGTTGTAAACAAAAAAATCCCATTTGCTAGTAGCAAATAGGATTTAATTTTCTTTGTTCACTAAGACCGGTTAGCGCTTTATTTCGATTCTCCTTTGAAGAAATCGTCTTTATGTTTGAATAATACGTTAAAGGTAGTCAAAGATCCATATATTCTAGTGATATACTGCTGTAAACTAACTTTATCATCATCATTGAGCAACTTACTTGCATTGATTCTCTGCTCCATAACACGCACTCTATCACGTACCATTACGATTTTGTGAAAGAAAGTCTGAATAGGAATTTCTTTAGACTTTAAAGAGTCATCTTTGGGCTTCAATATGACGGTTCCATCCTTCCACTTATCACCAATACGCACTGTCTCGTCTATTGCTGAGTATTCTCTCAAAATCTTACGAAGAGACTTTTCTGCTTCTGTATAAGTGACTTGAGTCTCTGGCTCTATAGCATCTACAATCTCCCAGTCCGTATAGTCTTTGGCTACTTGCTTTATGCCATAAGTGAAGAAGCATACATCATAGGCGATCTTATACAAACGTATAATTACACCATCACCCATAGCTGGGTGCTTGACGCGTGAACCTATACCTAATATCTTCGTAGCTGTTTCTGACATGATTACTTTTTCCTATTTTGAACGACAACAAAATTCCTTTTGTTGCAATATCAATTACTTCTGAGCAGCCTTAATACGATTAATAAAACTGGTAGCTGACGATGGATCTACAAGCTGTAGTTCGTAGGTTTCGTCACCCTTTCCAAATTTCTTCTCCTTGTCCTTTAAGCCTTCAACTGCGTCATTGAAACGCTGATTGTTGGACACAACGTTGAGTATGCCTTGCTTGTATCCAAAGAAGTAGTAATATTCATTTGGCGCCACTAGCAAGACATATAAACGATCATCGTTGTTGCTTGGCATCTTATATTCTATATAAGATTTGAGTCCTCTGCCTACTTTGTTTCCATTAAAACTGATTAAGAAATTTCTCTCTTTGAGGCTGACAAAAGATTGGTAGTCAAAATCCCACTTCATCGGCGTTCGTCCAAACATCATCAGTTGTTTGTTGTAGCCTTTAGGGAACTCCAATATTCCGTTTTTCATGCGATTAATAACGTCTGCGTAGCCTGCTTCATCTGGTACAAATTCAGAGATGTTTTTCTCATAAAAGTCATCCTTTTTGTAGTTGGCTTCCTCTATGACAAAGTTAGAATTGATTAAATCATTAACCATGATTTTCTTCAACTTATCTGGAATTTCAAAAGTCATTCCATGCATAACATTGATCTCCATTTCGATATTTCCAGGCGTAGACAATGAATCTTGATATGCCTGTAGGCTGGTACTCATATTGCCTGCTGCCTCGATCTTGATTAGTTTAGGGAGCCCCGTGCCCAAGTTCATCTTTCCTTCTGCATAAATATCACCAGTTGCGTCTGAAAAACGCAACATGTTGCCCCTAGGAGATTGTCCCAGAATCTTTAGGCTGTCTCCAAATACAAAGTCATCCTTCTGATCATCGTATTTAAGAAAACCAACCGCATCAATGATGGCTCTGTCTTTTCTAAAGTAAAGTGGATTCAACATACGAGGATATAAAATGATTGATTCTTTACTAAGAAACATGCCAGCACGCAATGGAACACCTTCAAAGTTTTTAGGTTCTTCAAACGGAATTAGTAGATTTTCCTTTTCTGCTTCGCAATCAATTTTAAACCAATCTGAATTTGGCAAATATTTGGCTTCCATCTTTGCAAAACCATCAAAACTCAAATCTTTTACTTCAGCGTTGAGACCTATAGACCCTTTGAAAGTAATTTTGTTGTCTATGTAAAAATCGACCCCATCTTTTATTTCCCCTTGACCTCGAGTAACTAGTTTTTTCTCGCTTCTTTTTCCTTTTCCAACAGGCTGCCCTACGATATTGTCAAACAATATTTCCTGTTCCTTTCCAGCTACATTATATTCGTAATAACCACTCGCTTGATATTCCTTGCGACCTTTAATATTGACGCTAGCTCTATTGATGATGTGGTTTTTATTGGTAGTGTTTGCAATAATAGTGGCATCTTCCAACTTGGAAATCACAGCATTGGCTCTTATCTCTACTGCTTCATCTTTAGGATAAACAAACGCATCTGCTGTTTCTATAAATTCAACTCCACCTACTGCCAGCTCACTAGTTGTCAAATCATAGAATGCATCTTTGCCTTCAAACTGCAAACTATCTTGATTAGGATGTGTCGAAGTGAAATAGTTTGGTCCATTTTCTTTTGGTAAAAAGAAAATAGACTGGTCCTTCATATCCCATTCAAATTCATTCATTGTAGTAGCATACTGGTTATATGGAAGACGAGTGATAACAGTATCTGCATTAGCTTTGAACTTTCCTAATTGCGCTTCAAAGTCTACATCAGCTTTTACGTTTTTGGTATCGAATGCAAGATTACCACCTTCTAGAGCTTTGATCTGTATAGAGGTGGTGTCAGAGGTAGTTGCAAATGATGTATAGGAGAATAATTTAGACCGCATCAGCCCTGCTTCCCATTCAAATACCCCTTGACCTTTAACCCCATCAGGCGTCAAGACTACTCTTCCATCTAATAAATATCCAGGTTCTTTGAAAAATGTAAATGGATCTTCAGTAGAGTTTACATACATACTATCTCGATAGGGTAGCCAGTTTATTTTCACCTCGTTACCATCAACTTGTGGGGTATTGGGGTCCATATTTTTTTGTTCATCAATATGGAATATTTTTGCACTTCCCAGCATTTGTTTTGGCTTGAATATAAGATCTTCTGAATCTATTGAAGCATTCAGATATTGTACATTTCCTACTCCGTTTAATCCCTGATTACTCAAAGTCAATTGACCATTATAAAGACCTTTATCAGCATAAGTAGGGTAGCCAGAGCCAGTGGTTTCTGTTACAAAACCTAGAGAAGAATCCTCTTCTTGGATCACGATTGTTTCTTTGAATGGAGGGAATATGTCTGCCGAAATAAGACTTCCGTCAAATGCAACATCGGCCGCTACGAAATTGTCCAAACTTTTGAAATCGAACTTGTCCAGCTCGAAGTAAAAGGAGTCTCTCTTATATGCTCCATTGTGATTGTCCTTATAATCATAAAAAACATAGGATGGTCCCTTAGTATGCAATGAAGGAAAGTTCTCTAAGTCTTCCATTCCAGACTTGTTGGATGGAGCATCTATCTGCAAGTACCCATTTGTTTTTTCTATTCTTGAAGACAGACTCTGTGCTTCCTTAACGCCATTTTCATCCTCTGCACCCGTAGGTACATAAAGGTCAAGGTAACGGATGGAATCCATTCTTACTTGGAATTTATCATACTCAAAAGTAAAATCTGAGCCATCAAGTATTCCAAAGCCAGCAAACAATTTCCCATCGAAAAATACACTTCTCTCTTTGTGCAATTGTACATATCCTTTGTATGGTTTAGCCGCTACTTTTTGCTTCCTGCTAAACTCTATATTTTTAACACCCGTAACCTCATATTGCTTGGTAGCTATGTTTAATATTGCATTGGTAGCATCCGTTTCTGAAATAATATTGAGGACATCAAAATCTACTTTTTCTGCACTTGCATCTGTATAATGAAATAGCTTATTCAGTAAAGTAACCTCATTTTTGTCAATGTTATAATCAACAAAGCCTTTAGCAACTAAATCAAAAAGTAAACTTTTAATATTGTCCGTCGAAAAACGAGGATTAATCTTTTGGGCTAAATATTCTGCATCTAACACATTAGTCGCTTCCTTGTCCGAAACAATTTTCATGATTATGAGTGGGTTAGAGCTGGAGATGTTCTGAATTTTTTCAAACTCATTTTGATCAAAAAACTCTTTGGATTGAAAAGTTACTTTTTTCTCAATACTACTAGCAAAACTGGGTCGCTCTATTCCTAAAATAATACTATCTGTATCTATCTTCCAATCTATAGAAGGAGCATCTACTCTAAAGTCATGATAATTATCAATGAATAAGGTTTGATCAGCTCCATTTTTACCTCGCTGTATTTTTAGTGCTTTGTCAGGAATCCTATAGGTAAGGTTTATACTAGGATGATATAATGTATCCATATCGTATACCAGTTTTGAATTCACTTTTTCGGCAATTATTTTTTCCATTTTCTTCACGATAAACAATTCGGAGGAACCTAGAAATACTTCTTTTCCGATATGGCTAATCCATACATTGGCGGGCATCTCTTGGCTACCATATCCATAGATGGTATTACCATGCAATCTGAATCCACCTTCATATCGAATATTTCCTCCTAGATCTTTTATTTTTAGTCTAGGTTCATCTGATTTGAATCGCGGATAAGAACCTTCAGTAGCGGTATTCCCAGTTAATATTTTGTCTTGGAAAGTACCCGTTATTGGTTCATCTGGAAAATATTCTTTAAAAAATAATTTAGTTGCTGGCACTTCATAAAGAGCCTTTTTTGTATTGATGGTGTAGGTAGGCAATTCTACATAACAATCTGCAAAGTTGACCCTAGACCAATCTACTTTACCGCCTCGTCCTTGCCATTCTGTTTCTAATGGAAAGTATTCTCCTGAAGTACCATATATGGCAATAGAGTCCGTCTTTCTAGTTCCTAATAAATCCAACTTTTCAAAACTAATTTTTGGTTTCCCATCTTCATATTTAAAATCAAAATCATTAGACTTAGCAAACCAATTAACCCCAGCAGAACTATACTTAATTGTTCCATCTACAAAATAATAGCTTGCAAATTCAAGTATGTCTTGAAAAGGGCTAATTTTCCTTCCGTCAATATCGTTTAACATGGCGTTTAATACATCATGGTATTCTTTAAAATTGACCTCTGAATTTTCTGTCTTTTTTAATGAAGATAGAGACCCAAAGTAATCTACGAAGTAAGGACCCACAGACATCTTGTATCCAAGCATAGCATTGGATGTTGATTTGATGATGGCTTGTTCTTCTTCGTTCAGTACACCTCCTTCAAAGAATTTCTTAAATTCTTTGAAGGACTCTATGTATTTTTTGTTCTTGCTGGTGGTCATGAAAGTTTCCACCTCATCTATGAACTCTCCATTGGGTTCTGGAAAAGACTGCACACTTTGGGCTGAAGAGTCAAAAGTATTGAAAGCTAGAAAAGAACTAACAAGCAATATGAAGAGAAATCTGTATTCGGCAACTATGGAATTGTACATCAAGGTATTACACTTTTTTTGTTAAAATACACATCCAGTCCTTATTCTGAAGTGTATCAAGTACATTAAAATTGGCTTTTTCGAGATGCTTGGATATCAATGCCAAGTCCGTGTCTAGGATACCAGATATCAGTAAAGTGGCTCCTGAACCTAACTTGTTTGATAACGATGGTAGCGTCTCTAAAATTACATGCCTATTTATGTTTGCTAGGATTACATCGTATGAATCTTCGGTCATACTTAAGTCTCCTTGCAATATTTTAATATTTGTGACTTCGTTCTGGGTACAATTATGCAAACTGTTTACATATGCATTTTCATCAATATCTACGCCTAAAATGGCTTTTGCTCCAAGTTTCGAGGCTAAAATAGCTAAAACACCTGTTCCACAACCAAAATCTAGGACCTTTTTTCCTTTAAAATCGATGTTTTTCATCAAGCTAATCATTCCTCTAGTCGTTTCATGGTGACCAGTTCCAAAGGACATTTGGGGAGTGACGATTATTTCGTAATCGACGCTACTGATAGGGGAGTGAAAGTCTGCACGGACCGCGCAGAATTGATCCACCACGACTGGCTCAAAATCCTCTTCCCAAACAGCGTTCCAGTTCTGTACTTCTATTTTCTTTAATTCTTGCTGAAAAGGCATCTTTTGTGCTAATTCAACCAGGCTGTCTTTTAATCCTGCAGTATTATCTATTTCATTGACAAATCCACGGACTGTTGTATCGTTAACTACCTCAAAGCCATTAAAAGCTAGTTCATTTAGGTGCGCTACAAGTACATCCATATCCTTGTAGGTAAAGGTATACTCGTAGTAGTATTTTTGCGTAGAATCCGGCATGAACAGTTTTTGGTTGTTACTTGATGTTGAAATTGTTCTTATAGGCTTGTAAAGTATTGGTCAGCAAGGAGGTCACCGTCATAGGCCCAACTCCTCCAGGTACTGGCGTTATATAAGAGCATTTAGGTGAAATATCATCAAAGTCGGCATCCCCGACTAGCTTATATCCACTTTTACGCTCTGGAGCTTCTATTCGATTTATACCTACATCTATAATAACAACGCCTTCTTTGACCATATCCGCTTTTAGATAATTTGGGATACCCAAAGCGATTACAATTACATCGGCTTTTTTAGTGTAGTCCACTAGATTTTTAGTTCGGCTATGGCATAAAGTTACCGTTGCATTACCTGGTTTAGCTTTTCTTGAAAGTAGTATACTTATGGGTGTACCGACTATATTGCTACGACCGAGTACAACACAGTTTTTACCTTGGACATCTATGTCGTAGCGATCCAGCATAGTCATGATCCCAAATGGAGTAGCTGGCAGAAAGGCAGGCAATCCTTGGGCCATTTTACCAAAGTTCGTTGGGTGAAACCCATCAACATCTTTTCTTGGGTCTATTGCTAAGGTCACTCTATCTTCGTTGATATGCTTAGGCAAAGGCAACTGTACGATAAAGCCATCAATATCTTCATCTTCATTTAGCTCCTTTACTATTTCCAGTAATTCTTCCTCAGAGGTAGCTTCACGTTTTTTGATCAAAGTAGACTCAAACCCTATTTTTTCACAGGATTTCACTTTGTTTCGGACATATACCGCTGATGCTGGATCTTCACCGACCAATACTGCGGCAAGATGAGGAGGTCGTTTTTGATCTCCGCTGATGCGCTTTACCTCTTCAGCAATTTCTTCCTTGATTGTATTAGACAATGCTTTACCATCGATTCGTATCATATCATAAATATTGGACATGCGAAGATACTTTTTTTTTGATGATCCATTCTCAATGATTAGTGAGGTTTTTTCAACGAAAAGGGATCATTGATGTATTGCCTTGATTTTTTTGGGTGAGTCCCTTGCCATACCGAGAAGAACGGTACGACCGGGTCGGGCTATACACTCCTACCTGCTCTCGTATTACTGGGTTCAGCTAGCATCACATTTAGTCTCCTTCTATCGTCGGAGCCGTCATGCGAAGCGCTTCACACCAGCACTCCTTCGGCAGATACCGTTTCTATCCCTCTCACAGAAGAATATTTCCCT
>JALZVN010000091.1 GCA_023299965.1 Saprospiraceae bacterium
TATATTTTCCATTTAACCATTCTACGCTATAGATTTAAAAATTCTATTTCCTCTCTAAACTGTTAAATCTACCACCGTACATATTATAAAAGAAAACGCTCAGGCAATTTTTGATGTTTTTTGTTATTTTTGATTTAACAGTAAATTAACTATACCTAAGACCAACAAGCCTTACAAATCAGCAGAATCATTTGCCTCCTACTATTATATGCTAAATAATGAAACGTACATGGAATATCAGGCTTACAATCCAAAAAGGAGGGAATCTATCTTAACCGCAGAAAACGAACTCGAGAGTTCCATTCTTGCCCATCCAGACGTACAGGATGGGCTATATTGGGGGTATCCACGATTTGGGCATCCAGAAGGTAAAGTTATTTATCACGTCAAGGAGGTTTTCGATAATATAGATAAGTTAGATATAGAAAGTGATTTCAGAAGAAAACTGAGACTGATTGCGTTGACGCATGATACATTCAAATATCTAGAAACAAGAAGCAAAAGGGCAGCAACACCGACTTTGCACCATGCTAAGCTTGCCTATGATTTTCTAAAGGATTATGTGGATGATGAAGACGTCTTGCAGGTCATCAAGACCCATGATGACGCTTACTATGCGTGGAGATCAGATTATGCATATAGAGATCCTGAGGCAGCTCAAGTGAAGCTCGATAAGCTCTTAGCAGAAAATGCAGCACACCTAGACTTGTATTATTCCTTCTTTGTATGTGATACACGTACCGGAGACAAAAATCAAGCTCCTATACGTTGGTTTGAAGATAAAATAAATCCTTGTCACAAGATTAGAATATAACCCGTATAACTAAGATACTTAGAGATTACACTAATTGTAATATGTTTGCTAATTTAGAGCAGAATGACAGATAAAAGAGAATTGACAAAAGATGAAAAGGATGGTATTTTTAAGGCAGAATTTCTTCCTCATGCAGACGCTTTGACCACATTTGCTTTTCATTTGACGCTTTTTGACGCTTCTGCCAATGATTTAGTCCAAGAAACCTATTTGAAGGCTTATCGTTTCATAGATAAGTACGACGTGGGAACGAATGCTAAAGCATGGTTGTTCAAGATAATGAAGAATGGCTTCATAAACGACTATAGGAAGAAAAGTAAACAGCCCACTAAAATAGATTACAACGAGGTAGTCAACTTTCTAGATGAAGAAAGAGACGACACGCTCGCCAGTTATCAAGATCTCAGAGAAGAGATGTTTGAAAATCTCATGGGAGATGAAGTGACCAATGCAATCAATTCATTACCAGTAGATTCTAGGACCGTTATTCTCCTTTGTGATATTGAAGGTTTCAGCTATGAAGAAATCGCTAAAATAATAGATGTACCCGTGGGTACTGTGCGCTCAAGACTGCACAGATCGCGTAATATGCTCAAGAAAAAGCTGCAAAACTACGCAAAAAACCTAGGCTATCAAGATAAGAGAAAGCCGAGTTAATTTTATTTTGTTTTAATTTCTTAAATAAGAATAATGAGTGATCATAATTATAACAACCAAGATTTAACGAATAAAGTAAACATGTATTTGGATAATGCGCTCAGCAGTGAAGATGAGTCACAATTCCTCAACCAAATGCAGGATAATCCATCTTTTAATGAAATTCTTGTAAAGGAAAAGTCATTTAGAAAGCTAATCAAAAACAACGTGCCACGCAGAAAAGTCTCTAAAGACGTAATCCAAGGAATAATGCGCAAAATAAGCACAGACTAATCATAAACGCCTTATTTTCAACCCCCAAAAGTGCTGATATCCTAAGTATCAGTTTATGTCTTTATGTATAATACTATTAGGTTAACACTATCATGCCTGCTGCTGTTAAGCACATGTATCGTCCTAGCGCAAACCGCAGAACAAATACACGTCAAGAAAACGCAAGTCGATATTCAATTAGATGGAATTATTGACGAAGACTTTTGGTTCGAATCAGGAATATCCAAAGACTTTTTTCAATACTTTCCCGACAATGGCAAAGCGCCAACCTATCCTACAGAATTATACTTTTCCTTTACAGAAGAAAATCTTTATGTAGGCATAAAATGCCACTCCAGAGATGACGACTATATTGTCCCTTCTCTTCGCAGAGATTATCAAGCAGGTGGCAGTGACAACATCACTATAATGTTTGACACCTTTAATGATGGCGCCAATTGTATATTCTTTGGCACTAATCCAGAAGGCATCGTACGGGAAGGTACTATTTCCAATGGAGGGACAGAAGGCTCTGATTTTTCTACTGCTTGGGACAACAAATGGAAATCAAAATCATACAAAGGTGAAAAATTCTGGAGTTCTGAATTCGTCATTCCTTTTAGCTCATTACGATTCAAGGCTGACTCTAAAAAATGGAGAGTAGGAGCTTATCGATTTGATAGCCAAACCAACGAGATATCTACGATCATGGATGTCCCAAACAATCAAGGCATCACCAATCTTGCTTTCATGAAAGATCTTGTATGGGAAGAACCTATCTCCAAGAGCAGCCGCAATATTTCCATCATTCCTTTTATCAGCGGAGGACTAGTGCGAGACTTTGAAGATCCTAACCAAGACGATATCCAATCTACAGGAAGTATTGGAGGCGACGCTAAGATAGCAGTGACCACTGGTCTCAATCTTGACCTCACCGTCAATCCTGATTTCTCTCAAGTAGAAGTGGATAGACAAGTTACCGATTTGGATCGTTTTGAAATTTTTCTACCCGAACGTAGACAGTTCTTTATAGAAAACGCAGATCTTTTCAATAGTTTCGGCAACAGCCGTATCAATCCATTTTTTAGTAGACGGATAGGGATTGCTACAGATACGACCGAGGGTACTCGCATTGAAAACCCCTTGCTAGTGGGTGCCAGACTTTCTGGAAAAATAAATAATGATTGGCGAGTAGGGTTACTAAACATCCAGACCGCAGAAGATGAACAAAATGATTTGCCGAGCTTCAACTATACCGCAGCTGCAGTACAGCGAAAACTATTTGCCAACTCCAGTGTCGGACTCATCTTCGTCAACCGAGACAATCTCACTGACTTTGAATCCGAAACCTTTGATGACTACAATCGAGTCATCGGCCTAGACTACAATATAGCCTCTAAGGACAATACCTGGAATGGAAAAGCATTCCTTCATCGCTCTTTCACGCCTGAAGAAAAAACCGAAGCAGAATTCGCACATGGCTTGGAAATCAACTACACCAATGACCTCATCCAAGTCGGATGGAATCACCAGTACGTCGGAGGAGACTACGATGCTCAAATAGGATTTGTACCAAGAACAAACTTCTATCGAATCAATCCAGATGTGCGCGTCAATTTCCAACCGAGCAATGATGTTATCAATCAGCACGGTCCAGGTTTTGAGTATAGTTTATTTACGAACAACGACTTTACACGTACGGACGAAAGATACGACCTCACTTATCAGGTTCAATTTCAAAATAACACAAGACTCAATTTTAGATATCAAAACACCTATACGCTTTTGACAGATGACTTTGAGATATTAAGCGATCAGCCACTGCTACTTGCAGGAACAGAATTCAACTACTACGAAGTACGTTTTCAGTATCGTAGCGATAGAAGAAAACCATTTTCCTACTCTATCAATCCTATATTCGGTACCTTTTTCAATGCCGATTTATTTCGACTCAATTTAGATGCGACCTATCGTTTCCAACCTTTTGGTTCGATTGCCTTACAAGCCAATTATAGTCGCCTCTCCCTTGAAGCACCGTTCAAAACTACCAATATTATTTTGATTGGCCCGCGTATAGACGTTACGTTGAGCAAGAAGATATTCATCACCACCTTCTTCCAGTTCAACAATCAGATTGACAACTTCAATATCAACGCTAGATTTCAGTGGCGATTTGCACCCGTATCCGATTTCTTCATCGTATACACCGACAACTACAACACCGACGGATTCACGAGTCGTAACAAAGCGCTGATCGCCAAATTTTCTTACTGGTTTAGTTTGTAAAATAATTTTGTTTTTGTTTTGGGGCCATCCCGATGAAAAATCGGGACCAGGCTATTCGTGACTCCGCGTTCGCTACGGACCCGAAGAAAAATCGGGTCTGCTTCCTTCAGGGCGAATAGCCATTCGCCCCTACGTCGCATCACTACTATCCTTTG
>JALZVN010000092.1 GCA_023299965.1 Saprospiraceae bacterium
ACATAATTTTTCAGTATTCGAAGCAATTGCGCCCAAGAGTAATTGGATCGTCTATAGTGATGATTGGTGGATTGCCAGTTTTTATGATAATGAGAAAGCAATACTCCTTGCTCCTGTTGTGTTAGGATAAATCCAAATCGAGTAGGATTCCAATCCCCATCTGCCTTAGTCATTTTGAGCTCGAATTGATGTTCCACTTCACAGATACTTACTTCAGCATACCAATCATATTCTGTAGAAAAATAGAGTCGATATTCCTGCCCTACTTGAGCAATGCCACTAGCCTCCTTGGTCCACCAATTATTAAGATGTATCGGTTCTGTGATGGCAGCAAATATCTTAGCCGCTGGTGCATCTATAATCAAGTCATGAAGTATATCATACATCTTAGATCCCTTTTAGGATAATATCTGATAGGTTAACATAGATCCGAAATAAGCCATTAGCGTCATGAACACAAACTGTATCATTGGCCATTTCCAAGAGTTTGTCTCTTTACGCACCACTGCCAGCGTACTCATGCACTGCATGGCAAATACATAAAATATCAGCAGACTCATGGCGACTGCAAAAGTGAAAGTCTTTTGTCCTGTTTTAGGATTCACTTCAGCTGCCATTTGCTTTCGTATTTCAAAATCGTTTTCTGTACTCCCTACGTTGTATATAGTAGCCATAGTACCTACAAATACTTCTCGAGCAGCGAAGGAAGTAATCAGCGCAATCCCGATCTTCCAATCAAATCCTAAAGGCGCTATCGCGGGTTCTATAAATTTTCCTAGATGACCTGCATAAGAAGCTTCTAATTTTTTAGATGCTAATAAATCCGCTGTAGCATCTTCAGTCAAATTACCTTGCACAGATAACTCTGAAGTCACTGATTCTGCTTGAGCCATCTTTCCCGATGGTCCATAACTACTCAAAAACCATAACACTACAGAAATAATCATAATGATACGTCCTGCTTCCCAAACAAAGGCAAACACCTTGTCTTTTACTACTAAAAGCACATTGCGTAAGGAAGGCAGTTTGTAATCTGGTAATTCTAGCATCAAAAAACTACGCTCATCTGACTTTAATATAAACTTAAACACCAACGCAGATAGCAATGCTCCCAGTATGCCGAGTCCATATAAACCAAAGAATACCAAACCTTGTAGATTGAATATCCCTAAGACAGTGCTTGCCGGAACTACCAGTGCTATCAAAATGATATATACTGGGATCCTAGCACTACAACTAATCAAAGGAGCTACCATGATGGTAATCATACGCTCCTTCCAGTTGGGGATGGTACGGGTAGACATCACCGCTGGTATAGCACATGCTGTACTCGACACCATTGCGACTAAACTCTTTCCATTCATTCCGAATCGTTGCATAAATCTATCAAAGAGAAAAACTACTCGCGCCATATATCCAGACTGCTCCAATATCGAAACAAAGAAAAACAAGATGGCAATCTGAGGAATGAATATAAGTACTCCACCCAATCCTGCAATGAGCCCTTCTGTCAGTAAAGATCTAAACCAAGAATCCGGCAAGACGCTCTCGACTGATCCCGCTAGTGTTCCAAATAAACCTTCTATAGCATCCATTGGCAATCCAGCCCAAGCAAATATCGCTTGGAACATGAATAACATAATCAGAAAGAAAACGCCAACTCCGATAATCGGATGGGCTAAATATTGATCAATCTTAGCAGAAGTATTTTCATTATCCACTTCTGAAGTCATGACACGTTGTACAATAGGGCTAAATTCATCGTAGCGAGCCATTGTTTCCTTGACTTGATGATCGAGAGAAATAAATCCCGTATTGGCTAGTTGTTGTCCTATATTGATTCGGTCTGCGGCATCAATAAAACTATACGCTTGATAGTGATGCGCAACTAGAATATTTTGATAGTCGTTGTCAAATCCGGTACTCTCCTTGACAAGCGATGCCGTCTCTTGGAGTTGTTTTTTCGGCTTGAAGAATCTTGCTGTAGACACAAAAGTTGCAGGTGAGGCACACATCTTATCCATCTCCTCTAGAAGATCCGACACACCATATCCAGTCTTACTACTAATTTTGACTACTCTTAGGTCAAGTTTTTTTGACAAGGTCTCGATATCAATGGATTTTTTTCTACTCTCCATCAGATCAGTCATGTTCAATGCCAGAACGCAAGGAATGCTGAGTTCTATAATTTGTGTCAGCAGTAACAGTTGTTTGTCTAATTGGGTGCTATCACATATATAAATTATCCCATTAGGATAATTCTGATCATCAGGATTGGCAAGTACTTTAGATACAACGAGTTCATCTTTTGTACTAGGATAGAAACTATATGTACCGGGTAAGTCAAGCAATTGAATTGCATAATTTGGCAGTTTGAGCTTCGCAAACTTTACGTCCACGGTAACCCCCGGATAATTGGCAACTTTTTGATTTTGGCCTGTAAGTCGATTGAAAATGGAAGATTTTCCACTATTGGGATTACCGCATAATGCGATTTTTAATTGGGGTTTATTATTGCTAATCATACTATAATCAAAGATTTAGCCTCTTCTTCTCGCATGGCAAAGTGCCTATTACTAGCCAATATATAGTATGAACCGATACGTGGATTTGATCTTAGCAACTTGACTTTCGCACCTGGCAAAACGCCCATAGACATCATCCGCTGCGCTATGAAATCATCCTTAAAGTGGGAAAGAATACCTTCTTTTTTTTCTAATATACTATGATGCATAGGTCTTGAGATTCCTTGAACTCAAAAGTACCTATTTAGACGCAATCTAAACAATCTTTGATGTTTAAAGTTAAGGATCTGTCTCGAATTAAAATTAATGACCATTATAAACTATTGATAGGAAATAGCTTATAATCTAGAGCACACAACAAAGTTTCGAAAATAATGTCACAAAAATACCTACTCGAGATAGCATATATTCAAATAAATTAGCATCTTTGCGGTTCCAACAAGAGATTTGCATTTACCACAAACAATAGAGTTTGTGACACACGATATTGAAAATAGTGACTCAATAGTATATATAGTCGGCATGTCTAGTAACGGATTTACTTTTTGAGGGAAAACCAAATGAAATAAATTATCTCCTCAAGAAAAATCTTAAACTCCATTAAATTCAAAAGACGCAGTATAATTTATCAATACACCTTTTATATTTTACTTTTGAGTCCTATTTTCTTCAACTCTCCTTCTTTTTTCCAATTCAATTAACTTTACCTAGATCCAATCCAAATCCTTGACGGTTTGGTCAGTTTCGACATCGCCTGTATGCGCTGTATCTTTGGGTTCAAAAAGTAGATTCAATACCACATCACCATTAGTATATGGTCTATGTTCTATGCCTTTTGGAACGATTAATACTTCTCCCTCTTTTACTTCTACTGAATGTCCGTCTCTAAAGTCCATACGCAGTACTCCTTTGAAAACCATGAAGAGTTCGTCCTCGTTATCATGTTTGTGCCATACAAAATCACCCTTTAACTTGCAGAGTTTGACATACTGACCATTGAGTTCTCCAATAATATGAGGTGTCCATAACTTTTCGAATAGAGAAAACTTCTCCATGATATTAATGGGTTGGATATCTTTTACGTTTTGCATTCTGATTTTTTTTATTGCGAAAAATAGCACTTGAAATTTAAAATGGCATACATACTAATCAGGAAGGTATGGATTTTCTGTAGAGCATCAAGAATCTTGTGATGATCATTTAACATAAGGGATCGGAAGCAGGCGACCATAGGGAGGCGTCACGAGCAAGGTGCTAGCGAGGTGGGTTCAGCAAGGTGCTCGGGACCGTAGTCCTGGAAGAGCCCGACCCTGCCAGCCCATTTTTCATGGGCTGGCAGGGATATGCCCACAAAAAACTAATCTATCACAACTAACTTTTGATAAAATAATTGATCTTGCGCAATCGCATGGATAATATAGGTACCCGAGACAAATTGGTCCAAAGAAAGCTGCATAGTATGCTGATCCGTAAAAGTAATGTTGTGCGTCACGTCACGACCTTGCACATCTATGATCTGAAACTGTTTTAATGATTTTGCAATATTTTCTAATTCGATAGTTACTACCCCTTGGCTCGGATTTGGATATAGGTTCAATTGTTGAGAAGAAGATCTATCGACAGCATCCTTAATAAAGTCTAGCATTGCAGACTGGATACATCCCGCTGCATCAGTGACTGTGACAAAATAAGTAAATCCTACTTCAGGATTTACCACTAGAGATCCATCCACGTTAACATTCCAATCATAAGTATATGGGGCGTATCCTCCAATCACTTCGGCTAAAATATTACCCTCAGCTGTAATGACCAATTCAATCCCTAATGGAATAACGCATTCAACCATGATGCTACTCGAAGCTATACAGCCACTCGCAATATCAGTCACTGCTAAAATATAGGTCTCACACCTTTCCACCTGTATCATTTCTTCAGAAGAAATAAATTCGCCCTGTTCCGTGAACCATTCATAGGTATATTCAGTGCCCATAGTAGAAGCAAGAGCAGTGAGTATAACAGTAGTACCAAAACAAGTACCACCTCCAATAGTAAAAGCAAGCTCCGGAATAGACGCTTCGTTCACAACCACCACATCTATATCTATACAACCAGTGGACTGATTAGTCACCTCCAAAGTATAAACTCCCGCGCGTTCTGGTATAGCCGTTGGCTGATCAGTAGGTCCGAAAATACTCCCACCAGAAGAGACTGTCCAACTATAGGTAATATCTACACCTAAGGTAGTGCTGGGTCCACCTATCTCAGTGCCAATATTGCCAAAACATGCAAGGGTAACATCTGATCCTGCATCTGCGATAAGGCCTCCGTCAACAATTGCAGAAAATAGAAAGTACTGCTCACAACCATTGAGTGTATCCATCTTGACCAAGGTATAGGTGTCTGTGATACTTAATATGGCAAGTATGGGATTATTGAGACCTGTACTTAATCCGTCTTGTGCTTGCCATGCATAAGTACACATCGTATCTAGTGCAATATATATTCGAGGGTCCAGCAAAATAGAATCTTCGCAGGTGCTGGGTTGTTGTAAATCTACAATCAAGGTAGGGATGGTCTCATCAAATAAAACACTAGCTACAATGACAACACTGCATCCATTTCCCAGAAATGTAACGGTCAAAGTATAATTTCCTGGCTCATCTACTATTGCATCTACAGTATCACTAATTATAGGTCCACTTGGACCAATCCATTCAAATTCGAAATCGCCTGGCTCCGAAATTTCTACATCAAAAAGAACTGTTGTATTCGAACAAGACAGCACATCAAAAGGTGCCAAAAGTACTGGATACAGATTCAAATCTAATTCTACTAGAACAGTATCAAATGCCATCTCGTCAGTATCCATATCTGTCACCTTCAGAAAATAGGCTCCCGGCTCAACAACTATTGGAAATTGGATGTCAGAAAAGAAACCAAATGATCCAGTCCATTCGTATTTTATAGTCGGCCCAACGGAAGTATTAACCGAACCTAATGTAACCTCTGGATTATCACATGCAATTATTTGATCTGGCCCCGCATCAGATACTAGATTCTGACCGAGTAAATTTAAACTGCTTAAAAGGATCAAAGAGATCAGGAGTAGTTTTAAGTAGTTCATTTTGCTGATTTTTATTCATTCTATTGCTATATATCTTTTTTGATCTGTGGGCGAGCCCTTATCAGGACCGAGTCATCCGCTACTATTGGTCTTCCTGATATCTTGTTCCGCATAGTCGTAGCTAGTCTTCACCTATCGGTTCAGCCTTCGATACTCCTTGCCTTACTAAGATATCAGTTTGACCAATAACGCTGCTACCTCTCTCGCATTTTTTGAAAATAACT
>JALZVN010000093.1 GCA_023299965.1 Saprospiraceae bacterium
AAAGCCAGAGACAAAAATATAGATATAGAAGGTGCTCAAGTAGAAGTCCTTAAGACTATGGCTTCCAATCCACGAAGAATCTCTAGACTAGACATCAAAATGACTATGCCAAAAAAATCCTATTCGGACAAAGACAAGAAAATATTAGAGCTTGCTACTAAAGCTTGCCCTGTGGGTAATAGTTTGCACTCTGATGTAGAAGTAGTCACCGATATTGTCTGGTAAATAAATGAAATATCGTGTAGCCTACCATAGTCAAAGCGAGCCTAAAATCATTACGCTCAATGGTTCCAAAAGTATCAGCAATAGAGCCTTGATTATTCAAGCCTTGTGCGGTAAACATTTTAAGATAGAAAATCTCTCTTCCGCCAAAGATACCACCACCTTACAAAATTTGCTAAACAATATAAAGGATGGCTCTGAACTAGATGCGGGAGCAGCTGGAACTACCTTTAGGTTTCTAACTGCTTATCTAGCCCTTCATAAGGGAACTCAATTATTGACAGGTAGTAATCGCATGAAGCAACGTCCTATCGGTTTACTGGTAGATGCCTTGAGATCTATTGGGGCAAAAATTGACTATCTAGAAAAAGAAGGGTATCCTCCTTTGAAGATTTATCAAATAGATTATAATCAGGTTAAGCGAATTAGCCTTCCAGCTGATATAAGTAGCCAATTTATTTCTGCTCTAATGCTCATCGCGCCAAGCCTGCCGCATGGTCTAGAAATCGAACTAGAAGGTGATATCGTGTCTCTACCATACTTATTAATGACCAAATCTATGATGTCTTATTTTGGGGCAGATATCAATTATCAGAATAATATTTTTTCGATTAAGCCAGTGAAATATACTGCTAGATCATTTCAAGTAGAAGGTGACTGGTCCGCTGCTTCATATTATTACGCTATCGTCGCATTTGAAAAAATTGGATACCAACTAAGCTTAAAAAGCTTGCAGCAAGTCAGTGTACAAGGAGATCAAGCGATCGTAGACATAGGAAAACAGTTTGGGGTAAACACAAGATATGAGAACAATATGCTGATACTGCAAAAGGTAGAAACAGGACTTCCACCAAATTTTTCTTATGATTTTATTTTATGTCCAGATCTAGCTCAAACCGTATCTATCATGATGGCTGGTCTAGGTATCAGAGGGACATTAAGTGGTCTTAAAACGCTACGCATCAAGGAAACCGATAGAATACTTGCACTGCAGCAGGAATTGAATAAAGTAGGCATCATTATTAAAGATAAGGGAATGATGGGCACTTTCTTCCAGAATGGACAGGTCAACCTAATCAGTACGCCTACTTTTGATACCTATGAAGATCATCGAATGGCTATGAGCCTAGCTTCATTGGGTATTATAGGTACGATAGAAGTAGAAGAACCTATGGTCGTGAATAAGTCTTACCCTAAATTTTGGGAAAATTTGCAAGATATTGGCTTTTCAATTGAAGCCGAATACTAACTTCCGAGGTCGATTATTTTTATTTCAACACGCTGATTCTTCCTATTGGCATATTCTTTCCCACTATTTATAATAAGTTGTGTACGCCCATATCCCTTGGCTAACAGTTGTTTTTGAGCTATTCCCTTTTCAATTAAAAAACTTGCGACCGATTGTGCTCTTTTTTCAGATAAGAGGAGACAATATTTATCTGCGCAGTTCTTATTAGTATGCCCGCCAATCTCTATAGTAATATCTTTGTGGACTTTGAGAAAGTCTACAATTCTCAATAGGGTTTTTTCGTGAGTATCCTCTATTTCATAAACATCTTTGTTAAAAGATAGATTTTTGATTTCAAGTTTTTGATTTTTTCTAAGATCTATTCTCTTCACTCCCTCAAGCGTAAGCTCTTCTTTCTTATCTACCTGCACTGCTACTGTATTATCCTCCTTAGATTTCGCAGGAAGTTCTACAATCACTTTAGATTCTTTCATTTGGCGAATACTAGCGCTCGCTGTTCTCTGTCCTTCCGGATTTGAACCTTTAATATCTATTTTGTTAATCCCTTTTTTTAAAGGAATTTCTGCAGTAATTTCTCCTGAAGCAATATCAAAATCAAAATCAGAATATCGCTTATTATTAAGCATAAAATCGATATCGTCTTTATTAAATACATTTTGAAGCTTAGCCTTTACCTGGTAAGTGGTCTTTTCTGTTTCGCCTGATTTTTTTGGTGTGACAATATCGACTATTGGTGGATCCATGCTGCATGGGATCGCTACTATATCCGATAGTTCATCGATCAGAATATGTCCATTATCAGGAAAAGGACTAGGAGTTTTATAAAATGCCTCTAGCATAATAAAATTCATTTCCTCTTTAGGCTCAAAACGAAAATCATACTTTTCCCATTCATTGTTTGTTATAATAGGTGACTCCGCTAACAATTCCGCCGGACTGCATTGATCTTTTGTCCCCCATATTCTGAGTACAATAGGTGTAGTATGATGGATAAATTCTAAATCAACATCATTTGCTCTTGCCTCCTCTACTGCAATGCCTTCACCTCGTGCATTGCTTTTATAAGTTGGTGAGGCCGCAAGATGTGCACTAAAGGTATAGCATTGATTTGGTTGCAAAGGTTTTCTCAATAATTGGGTAACACTTTCCCATGACTCGTTATCTCTTGCTACCATACCCAAATATGATCTTCCTTTATAAGGAGCCATTACGACATCGAAAAAGCCAGGCTGAAGGTCCACTGGAGATTCTTTTGCAAAGCGAAATTTTCCGCAATCTATCCATCCCGAAATATACCTAGCACTAAATTGAGGAGTACCTTCAAACCCTGGATTATCAATTTTGATAACCATGGTGGCATCCTTTTGAGCAATACTGATAAATGAGAAAAGGAGAAAAAATACAACCGCTTGCAATCTAAAAAACAGCATATCCTAAATTAGATAGTTTTACCAACTGGTAATAAATAATATTAATAGCATCTCAACTTGAAAAATCAAGCCTGGATGGTAGTAAATCAAACGTTGTCAATATATATAAAGATATATTGATAATGTTATCAAAATCTAAAAATAATCTAATCCTTGGAATTATCGAAAAAAAATAGTGTTTACCAGCGTTTTCCGAATTGGAAGCTGACGTATAAGTTAATGAAGAAAGGTCTATTATTAACATTTTCAGGTAGAACCTCTGTGACAACACCCGTCGAAGAAGTAAAAGAAGCTTCGTCAACCAATAAAGGGATATCACCAAAAAATATATCTGCTGCGATTCCTACTTCAATGGCCTTAACAAACTCATCGAAAGCACCCCAATCAAAATGCAATCCACCATTAAAATGAAATCCAGGTCTTAATTGTATTTCACTTAAACCAGTGATAGCAGGTGCTGCGCCGTTTATTCTTTCAGGAGTAAGAAAACTAGCTGCGTTATCTCCAGTAAATCTTTCATTTCTGACTACTGGAGCAATACCTGGTTCATCACTTCTAATTTCTAGGTAATAAGGCTTTAGAAGCCCTAAGGTAAAACCACCTTGGTAACTTGCTCCAATTGCTAATCCTTTTTTCCTTGCTTTTTCTGAATAATATCTCTTTATTCCATAACCTGCTCTTAACGTGTACAGATTGTTTTGCTTGCCAAAACTATAGGATCTTGCGCTTCTGCCCGTTCCCGTGATACCATCTCTATTTTTGAATTCTCTGTTGTGTTTAAGTTCTCCAATACCAAAGTGGTAGTAATGAGTACGGTAGTAGGTCTTGAGCTTACCAATATTAACACCGAGGCTCCAACCATTGCTAAAAAGCTTTAAATCAGCTGCCGCTTCTTTATCATAAACAATCCCTTTATTACCATTATTCAATTCTTTAGGGTTAAACACCCCCGTCTGAGCCATTCCTGCTGTACAGAAAGCTAAACTAAAAAAGAGAATTTGGAATAATCTATTCATGTGGAATATGCTTGATAAACGGTTACTTAACGATTAAGCTATTATTTTTATTAACAAAACTCATTAAGTAATAGTTGAATTAAAACCAACTAAAACTTAATATACTAATAATTAGCCACAAAAACAATGGTTATTAACATATAATACCAAATAAGATTCCATGTTTACATAAAACAAGAAATTTCAATATTATTTATAAGGTAAAGTAATTGTTACTTCAAATCCGCAAGAATTATCGTCATATTTTGAAGTAATGATACCTTCAAGCATGGATACTAAGCTTTTCAGAATGGATAATTTTATGATGCGCTTAGAATGACAATTTCCTATATGTTTTTCATTATGTGCGCCTTCAACATATTTTAAAGAGAGTAAGGTAGAAGGACCAATGATACTCGAGAAGTTCAAAGTACGACTAATTTTTTCGTTCAACTCCGTCTTGTCTAAACACATAATTGACAAAATCTGATTCAAAACACTCTTATTTATGTTTATTTTTTCAGGTACTGTGTCCTCGAAGCTTAAGAATAAGTTCTTCAAGGAAGTATGAGGGTCATTTGTGTTAAATAAGGAGTTCGTAAATGCCCTTACATCGATCTCATTATCAGTCAGCTCTTTGGTTTGATCTAAAAAGAAATCAACCTCCTTGATTAAGGCTTCTAAGTGTCCTCTAAGAAAGTGTAAATCCATGTTTGATTCTCCCGTATTATCAGACATCAATTTGGGATCTCCAAATTTGTCTTGTAACAACTTTCGAATCAATTTTTCATTCTTACTCTTTTGTTCTTCTATATAGTTTGTCTGAAAAAAATTAGATGAATAGGCATTTTTCCTATTCTGTAGATCTTTTTGACGAAGGATAAATTGCTTTTGAATATCAAGCTCATTCTTGATTTGTTGGACTTTTACATATTCCTTATAAACGTCCGTATAATCAAATATCTCCCACAGAATATAGATTTTGTCCTTGATTATTTTTTTAGAAAAAGTGTAATCATAAAATCCTGGCAAACAAGCTAAGCTAGTCTGAATTTGGCTGAATGTTAATTTGTCAGCATCGCTAGACATAATATTATCAAACTCAGAAGCTAGAAAATGAAAGTGATCTCCTAGATCACAATCACGAAAATCACTTGTGTCAAAAACACTTTCGCAACTATCACAGATAAAACCATCAGAGTCCAACAATATAACTTGATGAAAACTTGCTTTATTTGGTAGAACCATATTTGTTAATGTGGCGCTCATAGCATTTCCTTAGCCAAATCTAAAAAGAGTTCTTTTACGTTCTCTCCAGTTTTTGCACTTGTGGTACTATCTAGCGGTAGACTGATACTCTTCTGCACCTGAGTCAA
>JALZVN010000094.1 GCA_023299965.1 Saprospiraceae bacterium
ACCAAGCAGAGTCATTGATCAAAATCGAGATTCTTCCAGAAAATTGACAGAATTATTCCATGCTGCACTAGATATTACAGTCAGTTAGTTAAGATTAAGCTCCTTTGGTGTAGCTTATACAGTAATCTGAGAAATAGTTTTTTTCTACAATTAAACTTATTCTTCAACGACTTTAGATGATATTTGAAGCGATCTTACGTTACAGAAAAGGATATGGTGCTAACTCTTTTTCTAACATTACCATCTTCATCATAATCTGTAAGAATCATATTATGCGAATTAGTATCCTTAAAAACCTCTTCTAGATTCTGTATAAGTCCAATAGGTACTTTGTATTGTTCACATTTAGATAATAGGTCATCAGATGTAAATTGTAAAATGGCTTCCGATAAATAAATCTCTAGCTGTTCCCGACTCTTTACTCGTTTTACATTTTGGTCAAATCTAGAATCTGTAGATAAATCAGATAATCTCAAAATTTCACAAAGAGAAACAAATTGATATTCTGTACCAATAGCCAGAACAATTTCTTTTTTGTCTTGAGTTACAAACACTTCACCATAAGGGGCTATATTAGGGTGCAATGTCCCCATTCTCTTTGGAATAGATTTATTCATCAACCAATTGGTAGCTTGATTTGCCAAAGAGGCAATAGCGGTCTCATATAGAGATGTACTGACAAAGCTACCTTTGCCTGTCTTTGCCTTATTTAGCATAGCAATTAAGATTCCCTCCTTTAGTTGATGGGCAGCCAATATATCTATCAGTGCCACTGGCATTTTTGCTATTGTACCGTCTGCTTGACCACACATAGACAAATAGCCTGTCTCTGCCTGCATTACTACATCAAAGGCTACTTTATCTTCTCCTTTAGGATAGCCATCTAACTGAGCATAGATGATATCCTCCTTGATGGTTTTTATAGAATTGTAATCGAGTCCTAATTTGATGGCTGAACTTTGTTTGAAATTAGCCACAACGATATCAGCCTTTTTTATCCAATCAAACAGTATATTCTTATCAGTGTTTATTGAAAGATCACTAAGTATAACTTTCTTATTATAATTCACAGAGCAGTAATAGGCAGAATAGGGTTTCGATGTGTCTTCAGACTTACCTTTCCATGCTCGGGTGACATCACCGCCCGTAGTTTTGTTTTCAAACTTGACAACTGTGGCACCAAGCTCAGCGAAAAACATTCCAACTGCAGGTCCTGCTAAGACACTTGCCAATTCAATAACTATAAGATCTTTGAAAATACTTTCCATATGAACAAAGGTAATTTAATGTTCTATCCTATTTAACCTATCTCTAAAAAAATATTAACAGACCTTAACCTTAATACAAAGTATCTTCATTATTGAAAATATCCCCTATTTTATAATTTAATGGAATTCAATATTTATGAAAGCTTCTACAATTATTCTAGCCTTTCTCAGTGCACTAAGTTTGCAATTATCTAGCTGTGTTGATCGAGAAGGCTGCACTGATCCCGCTTCTGACAACTTTAATATTAATGCTGAAATTGATAATGGTACTTGTATACCGGTAACAGCCAAATTCCTAGGTTTATATCAAGTAGATGAAGTATGTGAAGATGGTGAATACAGTTATCCAATGTCCGCTTATGCCTCATTTGCAGATCCATTTGAAATTGTATTAACAAATTATGCGGATCTTGGAATAGATGTGCTGGCGGTAGTAGATAGAAACTACTTATTTATTCCAGACCAATCTTTTAGAATAGATCGAGATATTATTGATATACTAAATGGAGAAGGTGAAATAATAAATGGTGTTTTATCTATTAGATACCTTTATGGTGTAAATGGATTTACTTCTGTACAATGTAGAATTGATGCTTTTTTATAGATCAATAAGTATAAACAATAAGAAACTAAATAGCAGTGGGCACATCATTTAGACCACTGTCAGTTTGCTTATATTTGATTTGGCTATATTTTTTTAACAAATCTTGCAAGTCGTTTATTAAGAAGGGTTTACTAATATAATCGTGCATACCATTTGCTAGATATTTTTCCTTATCCCCTTTCATAGCATTGGCGGTCATTGCTATAATAAATGGTTCATGGTGAGCTTTCCAATTTTTCAGAATTTCCTTAGTAGCAGATAGACCATCCAATACAGGCATTTGAATGTCCATAAAAATAACATCATACACCTTTTCAAGACTCGCGTGAATAGCAAGATCACCATTCTCCACTATAATTGGATGATAGCCTAGTTTGTTTAAAACTTTCTTGATCAGCATTTGATTTATCTTATGATCCTCAGCAACTAAGATATTAAGAGGAAAGTTAGCTGCATACTCTTCATCAAATTTTGCCTGAGGAGAGAGATTTGAACAAGACTTATTGTTAGCATTCCCATGATTAAGCATTCTTTGTTTGTTATTTTTGTTCAGGACTGTATTCAGAGTGCAAATAACATTAGATGATTTATATGGTTTTGCTGTTGTTATATCTATACATTGATTTGATAAACTAGGAAACAATTTTGGTACAGACAATACAATTTTAGTATTTGAATTCTCCTTAATCTTATTAAGCATAATTTCAACTGTAGGCGTAAAATAAGAGCTATCTAAAAATAAGATATCTACTGGATTCAACTCTAATTCAGTAAAGAATTTTTCTGATATGGTACGGCTCTTTCGAACAGAGACAAAACCATTTTGAGTTAATGTATTCTCTAAAGATTTAGTGCTAATCTTACTATTTTCAACAATAGCAGCAGTCTTAGATTTAAAAGCTGGACTTTCGGCTTTTTGTAGTGCAGAATCAAATTTACTTCTTAAGCTAAAAGTAACATCACTGCCTACATCTTTAATACTGCTCAAGGTAACATCACCATCCATTAAATTAGCCAATTTCTTTGAGATAGCTAATCCTAAACCGGTTCCACCATATTTTCTAGTCGTAGATGCGTCTACTTGAGAAAAAGCTTGAAACAACTGCCCAATTTTTTCTTTTGAAATACCTATACCCGAATCTTTGACAATAAATTTCAAATCCGTGATTTGATTATCGTTTGATCTTGCAGCATTTGGGTTGACAGAAACCGTGAGAGAAACTTCTCCTTTGCTTGTAAATTTAGTAGCATTCCCTACAAGGTTGGTTAAAATTTGTCTAATTCTAACTTCATCTCCAATTATAAATCTTGGAACCATTGGTTCAATAAAGTAAGAAATCTCTACATGCTTTTCTTGGCAGTTGGTAGCCATAAGCTCAATTACATTCTCTACAATTGAATAGATGTCAATTCTTTCTTTCTCAATTTCAATCTTATCAGATTCTACTTTTGAAAAATCTAAGATGTCATTAATGATTCTAATTAACCCCAAAGCACTTTCTGTTGACGTTCGGACATAGTCATCTTGCTCCGTGTTCAGTTCTGTATTTGATAGTAACTGCAACATACCTAAAATACCGTTCATAGGAGTTCGAATCTCATGACTCATGTTAGCCAAAAAATGACTCTTAGCAAGGTTTGCAGACTCTGCTCTTTGTTGTGCATTTGTTGCTTGCGCATTCAGAAGTTCTGCTGATATACGAGCTTGCTTTTCTTTTATTGTAATTGATCTTAATGCAGCCGTTCTATCCTCCACAAGAATCTCTAGTTGTATTCTTTCTTTTTTAGCTATCCTCGCTTTTCTAAGATAGAACATATAGATAGCTAAGGTAAATAATAACGCAAATCCTAAAATTGCCCACCAAGAGCTATACCATGGCCCCTCTATAATCAAGTTAATAGATGTAGTTTGGCTTGTCCAGTATCCATCTTTATTTTTAGCTTTAACCTTAAATGTGTACTTCCCTGGTGCTAACCCTGTAAATGTCAATTTGTTTGTTGCACCAATAAATAGCCAATCATCATGAAGTCCTTCTAACTTATAAGCATATTCATAACTACTGACAAATCTATAATCCAATACTCCAAAATTTATGGAAAATTGTTTATGCTCATAAGATAATTTTAATTCTTCACCATCAGAAGGATTAATTATTAAATTCTTTGGTAAAGCGTTTGTGTGATTCGTTTCTGAAACTGAATTAATCATGCTTATATTTGTCAACACAACTGGAGGGACGTGAACTTGCATGGGTATTGTTTCACCGTAAAATGAAGTAAAGCCACTCAAAGATCCAAAACTCATTTTTCCATTTGCAGACTTATGAAAAGATTTAAACAAAAAGTTAGCATTAGGTAAACCGTTCTGGCAATCGAAAGAAGATACATTTCCATCAATTGAATTAAAACAAATCAATTGAGATTCGCAACCTATCCAGATTTTACCAGTTTTATCCGCTCCTATAGATAGTATTCGCCCATTCAGTTTTTGTTTTAGCTCGAAGGAGCGATAATTGGTAAATTCTTCTTTTTCTACGTCAAAACTAGAAAGTCCCTCTTCTGTACCTATCCAAACAATGCCATCTTTATAATCAACGGCTTTTGCAAATTTACTTGGTAAATTTTTTGCTGGATCATCGCTTCCAAATCCATACTGAACAAGCGTGTTTTCCCCATTAACCCTTTCGAATTTTAAGAGACCAAGTCCTAAATGAGAAAACCAAAGCCTACCTTGTTCATCTTCCGTTACATTTGATACACCTTGTACCCCAAGGCAATATGGGTCATTTTGAATATCACCGTGAATAATGAATTCATTTGTCTTTGGATTCAACTCCCCAAGACCAAAATCCGCACAAATCCAAATTCGGCCCATTTTGTCTTCATAAATTTTATCAATTTTTTGATTGGAAAAAAAATATTCTTGATTGAGCTGGTCACTAAACTTATGAAATTTAGATTTATTGTTATCTCTACGGTATATTCCATTATGGGTACCTATCCAAACATTTCTATTACCATCCTCATAAACACATGAAATCAGTTCGGGATGAGCTAACAAATTAGGATTGTTGACAAGTAAATTTTCTTTTACATTTGAGGTTGGACTATATTTTATAAGACCATGATTGGTCACTAAAAGGTAATATCCATAACTGGTGTACTGTATCGAGTGAATTTCATAGACATCATCAGTACTATTTTTGAAATCAAGGTAAGCGTTAAACCTTTGCTTTTGTGCTGAAACTTTTGACAATCCAGTATAGCTTCCTATCCAAATATTACCATCTTGTGCTTCGAAAATGGATCTTATAACAGCACCATCAATAGGAGAACGTTCATTATCTCTAGTGTGCGTATTTTTAAAACTAACTAGCTCTTTTTCTAAATCTAATTCTTCATACGTTTTATCAAATTCAATGCAACTATAATCTAAAACAGAAAGACCGTAAGTGGTCCCAAATAATATTTCATCATCATCAGTAAAAGTTATATTTGCAACATTATGATGCGCTAATCCATATCTACCTGACTCATAACTTGATTTATAATTTACGAATTTTAGACCCTCCACAAATGCCCTAGCTTTGCCAGGTTCGTATTTAATAGAGGGAACAATTAAACTAGCACCAGAATTAAAAAGACCTACCCAAATATTTCCTTTCTTATCTTCTGCTATTTCCCAACAGTGGTCGCTACCAATGGATGAAGGAATATTGCGATCATATTTTGCCGTATGAAACGTGAATTTATTTTCAATAAGCTCTTCTACAAAAGTCAAACCTCCGTCCCAAGTACCAATCCATAAGTGTCCATCTTTATCCTCATGAATTTTTAGAATCGCATTGCTTGAAATGGCATTCGGATTTTGTGCATCAGACTTAAAATGAGTAAAAGATCTACATTGATCGTCAAATAGATTTAGCCCTGCTTCAGTGCCTATCCAAAGTCTCCCCTTGCTATCTCTATAAATGTCAAGAATTACGTCACTGCTTATAGATTTCGAATTTTTTGGATCATGTCTATAATGGATAAACTTTCCTTCCTTTCGATCAAAGTAATTCAGTCCACCTCCTTTAGTACCAACCCAAATATTATCATCTTCTTCAACAAGAAGACATCTTACATAATCTCGACTTATACTATTATTGTCAGAATCTATATGATTATAGGTAACAAAGTTTACTCCATCAAATTGATTCAAGCCACGTGCAGTTGCAATCCATATGATTCCTGCTTTATCCTGGGCAATATCCTCTATCATCTGAGAAGATAATCCTTGTTTGACTAAGAAACTGTGTATAACAGAGTCGTCAAAATCACAGTATGCGATATTAATAGAACTGATAAAGAAAATTGCTAAAACAAGTAATCTACTAGACTTCAAGTGACTTTTTTTTAATCAAAGTAAGTTTATGCACAATGGGGTATTGCTCATACACTACAATGTCCAGTAACTCGGAATCTAAAAACAAGCAACCTACTAAAAATTGTGACAGTGAAAATGATCAATGCAGCAATCTTTACTTTGGTATGTACGCTATAAAAACACACACGATATAGACTTCTATCAAAGAATGTGTGATTGAGATTACAATACTTTATTAAACTACATATGACATAAGAATCAGTAGTATTGGGTGTACCGTAAGGCGTTACATTAAAATCTTCGACTTTGTGCCGAGTTATAACCCTATCTAATTAATAGTTCACAATGGGTTTAGATAACTATGGATTGTAGCAAATTGTTCGCGTGACGTCACAGACGTCTAAGCTCGACAAACCGGAGGTGCGTTAGAAGCAAAGGATAGAAGTGGTACATCGACTTTTTTGTCGATGTAGGAACGGATAGCCTGACACCTTTCGATAGAAATGGTGATGCTCCCAACTTAATACAAAAAGCTAATTACAAATATTATATCATTGTAGTAAGCGCTGCATGGCTTCACCAATAGACTCATGAAAAATCACTCTTCGATGTCCTATGTTTGGTAAACTAGTTAGATCCACTTTTGGATAAAGCGATTTTAACGCTAATGAAGCATCATGCGGAATCACCTTATCCTCTTCACCATGCACTAAAGCAATTGGGCAAGAGACTCGAGATAAATTCTTATTCGTTTCAAAATGATACTTGAGTAAAAAGCTTGGAACGAAAGGAAGATATCGGTTCTTCATATCTATGAGACTAAGATATGGCGACACCAACAAAAGTGCTTTAGTGGGATTGTGCGCTGCTATGTACGAAGCGATTCCCGAGCCCATACTGTAACCAATGATACTGATATTATCATAACGCTTAGATAAAAAATCATATGCAAGCTGAGCATCCTCATACATCTGATCTTCATCAACCAAAGATCCTTCACTCTTGCCATAGCTACGGTAATCTAGGACAAGTATATCATAGCCTATATTATCAAATTGCCTCGTCTGGGCTAGACATCTTTTTATTGATCCTTTGTTGCCATGTAAATATAGAATCGCGCCTTTAGGATTGGTTTGTTTCACCAAAGAAGCATTCAACCGAATATTGTCTTTAGTAGGAATCCAAACTTCTTCGCCTTTCCAAGGGACGTAATCAGCAGGAAGTTGCTGAGGGTAAAAAAGTAACTTCTCCTGCCCTAAGTACAAGCCTAGGCAAATCAACACGTATAAGCCAAGCAAAAAATATAGTATGCCTTTGATCCATTTCATATTTAGAGATTGACTGCTTTCGTATAGTTTAATAATTCAACTAATCCATTTGTCTCAATCACAGAAAAAATAGTCATCTGTAAAAATATACCGAAGATATTCTTTTAATCCAAAAGCATTACTAGTTCGCTTTGAATTTTGTCGCCTATTGTTGCCGTTTAGATACGAGGCTAACTTTAAATTAAAGTTGACTTTTTAGTCTAAGGAAGGTTGAAAGCATCAGATATTAGGTAAATAGGCTACAATAATTTTGCATAAAGCATTTATTAGACTATATTTCGTCTTGTTAAAATCGAAAACATACATATGAAAAAGCATCTATTACTTCTTAGCAGCTTAATACTGCTACCCATCTTTGCATTTGCTCAATCTGATAAGGGTTTTGATCAAATCATCGATGAAGCCTTTCAGCCTGTTTCTGACTTCTTTAGCAAAGTGGTTTTCTTCCAAATTGCGGACGGTTTGCCTTTTGTGATTGCACTATTAGTATTAAGTGCAATATTCTTTACAGTCTATTTTGGATTTATCAATATTACCAAATTTGGTACCGCAATCAATGTAGTAAGAGGAAAGTTCGATGAGATAGAAGGACATGAAGGAGCTTCGGCAGATGCTACGGTAGATGGAGACATCCGAGATACCATCAGAGATGAAAGTCAAGACGGGGAAGTAACTCACTTCCAAGCACTTGCTACTGCAGTGTCAGGTACTGTAGGAAATGGTAATATAGCCGGTGTGGCATTAGCTATTGCCCTTGGGGGTCCTGGAGCTACCTTCTGGATGATCATCTGTGGTCTTCTAGGTATGTCTACCAAGTTTGTAGAATGTACACTAGGAGTAGCCTATAGAGATATCGGAGAAGACGGTACAGTATATGGAGGTCCGATGTACTATCTGACAAAAGGGCTAAAAGAAAGAGGAATGGCTGGACTGGGTAAAGTACTAGGTGTACTTTTTGCCATTTTCTGTATCGGTGGATCTTTTGGTGGAGGTAATGCAGCTCAATCCAATCAGGCAACTATCGTACTAAAGGAGATGTTTGGATTGACTAGTGCAGCAGCTGGTTTCTGGATCGGTATTGTACTGGCTATTTTAGTAGGTATAATCATCATAGGAGGAATCAAGCGTATTGCATCTGTAACTGAGAAGGTTGTACCTTTTATGGCAGTTCTTTATATCATAGCTTGTCTATACATCATACTGTCTAACTTTACCTTAATAGATGATGCAGTAGGTATGATCGTAAGTGAAGCCTTCACACCTAGAGCAGGAATAGTCGGAGGTCTTATTGGGGCCTTGATGGTAGGATTTAAGCGTGCTGCATTCTCTAATGAAGCGGGTGCAGGTTCTGCATCTATCGCTCACTCTGCTGTAAAAACTAAATTTGCTGCTTCAGAAGGTCTAGTTGCATTGCTAGAACCATTCATAGATACAGTTGTGATCTGCACAATGACTGCCTTGGTAATCGTGATATTCAATACCGGTGGACACTTTGAATATGGTGGTACTGGAGCTGTATTGATCGACGGAGTATCGTATGAAGGAGCTGGAATCACTTCTAAAGCCTTCGCACAATACATTCCTTATTCAAATGTATTCTTGACTGTAGCCGTTGTACTTTTTGCAGTGTCTACTATGATTTCATGGTCATACTATGGACTACAAGCTTGGAAATTCTTATTTGGAAGGAGTAAAGTAGCGGATATAATATATAAGATCCTTTTCTGCTTGTTTGTAGTGATTGGAGCTGCAGCGCAAATGGGTTCAATTTGGGCATTCTCAGATGCAATGATTTTTGCAATGGTGTTCCCAAATATGGTCGGTTTGTTTATCTTATTCCCTAAAGTAAAAGAGGAATTAACGAGATATTTATCTGCCATCAAAGCGAGCCTTTCTTAATTTTAAAGAACAACGTAAACATATAAAAGACGGTCTACTAGACCGTCTTTTTTTCATACTATGCATACTTTAGTTTTACATACAGGAACCAATATTGAGAACAGGCTTGCGAATCTCGAGAAAGCCAATTTTCATCTACAGCAAATCGTAGGAAAGATAGTCAAGCACTCTCATATCTACGAAACAGAAGCCTGGGGTAATGAAGACCAAAGCGACTTCCTTAATCAAGCACTACTATTAGAAACCAATTTCACTGCTCACAGAGTAATGCAAGAAATACTTGCACTAGAATACAAGCTAGGAAGACGTAGGGATGAAAAATGGCAACCACGCGTAATCGATATTGACATCATATTTTTTGATTCTGAAGTAATCCATAAAAAAGTTTTAACGGTGCCTCATGAACACATGCATAATCGTAGATTTGTGCTTAAACCATTGAGTGATATCATCCCCGACTTCATCCACCCTACCCTGCAAAAAAGCATCAATGACCTTCTGCGTGATTGCCCTGATAAATTAGCAGTACGCGAATGGAAAAAAACATCTAGCATCATCTAGAAATTATTGTGATATTATCTTTAAGTTTGTAGCTCAATCGATACCTACTAATAACTATTTATGCACTCATTCCCCTACCGATTTATTACTATAGAAGGCAATATAGGTACTGGAAAAACTACAGTGTGCAAGCTACTAGCAAAGGAGCATAACTTCAAACTCGTATTGGAGTCATTTGCAGACAATCCGTTCTTACCATTTTTTTATGAACAACCTGAACGATACGCTTTCCCTGTAGAATTGTTCTTTATGACAGAACGCCAAAAACAGCTGTCTGAAAACGTTATCCAAACTGATTTATTTCAACAGACCATTCTTGCGGACTACTTTTTCCTAAAAACAGTTTTGTTTGCCAAGAACAATCTAAATGAACATGAATTTAGACTCTTTAAAAGATTATTCAAGATCCTCAACGAGACATTTCCAAAGCCAGACTTGCTGATCTATATACATCGACCTGTGGAGGTGCTTCTGAGCAACATCAAGGCAAGAAATAGGACGTATGAACAGAATATAAGTGCGGAATATCTAGAGAGCCTACAAAACGCTTATTTCGACTATTTTAAAATAGAACAGGATATTCCAATATTGATTGTAGAATCTAATGCCATCAACTACGATATGGGCACACCGCAGTATGAGCAACTTGTAGAGTTGATGCGGACCAAACACCATAAAGGCGTGCAGCACATTAGGTTAAATGCATTGCCTTCATCGTAAGATAAATCAATAGCGTTTCATCTTCATTCTCCATTCCAAATCGGTTATACAACAAATGGATATGATCCGCAATAATTTCCCATACCCGAGCATTCTCTAGTTGATTTTCCCGATAATAGAAAGTCTTGTGTCTATTGCTCATCGCTGACACGATTTTAGGTTGACTACACGCGTCTATAAATGCAGCAGTTGTGTTTGACCAATGACTAAAAAGCTCCACCAAGTCCGGATTAGAATCTATATGCTCAATCAGTGCACTCAGAGAAGTAGCTTCATCTGAATACGTCTCTTCAAAAAATTTGACAAGTGCATCAAAATCATCAAGTTCATTAAAGAACATCCATTGTCGTATATACAACTTACATAG
>JALZVN010000095.1 GCA_023299965.1 Saprospiraceae bacterium
TGCCCTGCCGCCTCTATAAACTATGCGCATCCCTTAGATAATGCAAATCCGAAAGTCAATCTAGCTATCCTTCAATATGAATTGCATTTGCGGTATTATGTGCTTGCTCAGCGATGGGCAGGACTTGATTATGCGCATCAGACAGTGGGCAGTTCGATGGCGGTAAGAGCTCAAGCCTACGTAGCGCAGGGAGGTATGAATACGCGAAAGGCAGGAGAGGATTTTTACTTTATTCATAAGTTTACCCATTATCCAGAATTTGGTAACATTGTAAATACCTCCGTTATTCCTTCTGCTCGAGTTTCTGATAGGGTGCCTTTTGGAACAGGTCGTGCCATGCAAAGTTTGATACAAGACGAGGCTCCCTTAACTACTTATGCTCCACAGTCTTTTGCAGCTATCGCAAAACTGATAGCACAACTTCCTTTGCTTTATGAAGGTAAAGTGGAGATTAAGTCGTCCGAACCAATGTCCTTTTTCTTAGGAAACTATAACTACAAAATGAAGATGGAGGAGCTCCGAAATAATACTTCGGATTATGCTGCCTTTCGAAAGCGATTCTTCCGTTGGTTCGATGCCTTTCTGTGTATGAAGTTTTTGCACTTTAGTCGAGATCAATTTCATCCTAATATGCCCATAGCCGAAGCTGCTCAATGGCTCAATCAGATTTATTTTAAGGGGGACAAGACCCTTGGAGAGTTAGAATTATTGACTAAATTTAGGTCAGAATCAAAAGCCTACTAATGAAGAAAATTGCTGTATTTCCAGGTTCCTTTGACCCTATTACCACTGGGCATGAAGATTTAGTGAAGAGAGCTGTTCCTTTGTTCGATAAGATAATAGTAGCAGTAGGTGTCAACTCGCAAAAGAAATACCTTTATCCGCTAGAGCAACGACTCGAATGGTTAGAGCAGGTCTTCGCAAAGGAGGATTCTGTAGAAGTGGCCCATTTTGAAGGGTTAACGGCTAATTTTTGCAATTCTGTTGGCTCTAATTATCTTTTACGTGGATTGCGCAACGCTAGTGATTTTGATTATGAGAAGACCATCTCCCAGCTCAATTATATAGTTGGAGAAGGATTAGAGACGATTTTTCTGATTTCAAAACCTGAATTTTCACATATCAGTAGTACTATAGTCCGCGAAATCATTAAAGGAAAGGGTGATGTTAGCTCCTTTATACCAAAGGTGATTAAGATCTAAGTCTCCTTTTCTACCTACTTGCATATGCTTGCCTATCTATGGTTTTCAAACTATTCTAGGTCTTAGAGGTTATCTCATCAGATGAAGGTAGGATAGCCTAAAATATTGTTCCATCTACCTTTGTATCAATGCTTAATAAAGTTACTTTTGCAACTCAATTAAAAAATCAAAATAATGGCAAACGCATATTTCGAATTACCATTGGCATACAATGAACCAGTGTTCAGTTATGCTCCTGGTAGCCCAGAGAGAGCTGCTGTAAAATCAGCCCTCGCTTCTTTGAAAAAGAAGGAACTAGATATTCCGATGATTATCAACGGAAAGAAAGTAAAGACTAAAAAGAAGATAGCAATTCACCCACCGCATGAAACAAAGCATGTATTGGGGCATTTCAATAAAGGAGACGGTAAGCATGTAAAAGATGCCATCAATGCAGCTTTAAAAGCTAAAACAGCTTGGGAAGAAATGCCATGGCAACATAGAGCAAATATTTTCTTGAAAGCGGCCGATTTGTTGGCTGGACCATATAGAGCGAAAATGAATGCGGCAACTATGTTAGCGCAATCAAAGAATATATATCAAGCAGAAATAGACGCGGTAGCTGAATTGTGTGACTTCTTTAGATTCAACGTCCAGTATATGACCGAGATCTATGCACAGCAGCCAGAAAGCGCTACAGGTATTTGGAATAGACTTGAATTTAGAGCTCTTGAGGGATTCTTGTTTGCGATAACACCTTTCAACTTTACAAGTATTGCAGGTAATTTACCTGCAGCTCCAGCGATGATGGGAAATACTGTAGTATGGAAAGCGGCGGAGACTCAAATCTATTCTGCCATGGTAATCATGGAAATTTTTGAAGAAGCAGGATTGCCTCCTGGAGTAATCAACTTGGTACACGTAGATGGACCAGTAGCAGGAGATATTATTTTCTCTCACCCTGATTTTGCAGGATTGCACTTTACTGGATCAACCAAGATTTTCAATTCACTTTGGTCTACTATTGGAAGTAATCTTTCAAAATACAAGTCTTATCCAAGAATAGTAGGGGAGACAGGAGGAAAGGATTTTGTCATTGCGCACTCATCAGCAGATGCAAAGCAAGTGGCTACAGCATTGACTAGAGGTGCCTTTGAATTTCAAGGGCAGAAGTGTTCTGCAGCCAGTAGGGCATATATTCCTAAAAACCTTTGGAAAAACGTTGAGAAGCATTTGTTGAACGATCTGGAGTCCATGAAGATGGGATCTCCTGAAGACTTCACTAACTTCATCAATGCGGTGATCGATGAGAGAGCATTCAATAAGATTAGCCACTTCATCGCACAAGCTAAGAAGTCTAAAAAGGCGAAGATAATTGCTGGAGGTAAATATGATAAGTCGAAGGGATACTTTATTGAACCAACGGTTATCGTAACCTCAGATCCTCACTATGATAGTATGGAAAAAGAGATCTTTGGACCTGTATTGACTATCTATGTATATGATCCTAAGAAGTTCGAGAAAGTGTTGGATAAGGTGAATACTACTTCTCCATATGCACTTACAGGAGCTATCTTTTCTAAAGATAGATATGCTATAGAGATGGCAGAAAGTAAGTTGAAGCACGCAGCTGGTAATTTCTATATCAACGATAAGCCAACTGGTGCAGTGGTAGGACAGCAACCGTTCGGTGGTGCTAGAGCATCTGGTACGAATGATAAAGCAGGGTCTATCTTGAACTTGTTCCGTTGGGTTTCTCCACGTACCATTAAGGAAAACTTCAATCCTCCTACGGATTATAGATATCCTTTTTTAGAGGAGGCATAAAAAGTAAGAGCTAAGTAGGTCTTTGACTTTATTGGTCAGCAATTGATTCCTTATTTGAAGGATGAATTGCTGGCCATTTTTTATTTAGGGGTACCCGATAGATATACTCCCATCAATATTGAATATTAATTCCTTTGGAAGTAGATAGTCCTACTATAATTAATGACGCAATTAAAAAAAATATAAAGTATATTATGTATCCAAAAATTAGGCGTATTGAATTCTTAAACCAATGAGAATTATCAAAGAATTTATTGAATACGAAAATATTGAACACAATACTTATTAGGAAAGGAACAACCTGTAAGAAAGTAATATCGCAATAATAATTGAGGATGGTAAGTAAGGAATACATAAATGCCTGTTGACCCGTAATGTAAGCGTTTAGTATTATGTGTTCTATATAGTTTGCAGTCTCTTTGACGAAAAAAATATAGGTGAAATAAGAAAAGAATGGTATGGATAAAAGTGTGAAGTAGGCATAATTGTTGGCTGCCCATTGTAGCGCTTTCGGCATAGTATTTTCGGAATTATCACCTGTTCCGTGCTCGCTCCAGCCTGAGAAGAAGCTACTCAAGCCCGTCTCTAGTCCTGTGATTTTTGTAATCAATAAATACAAAGTTGACAAGATGAGTACATATGCAATAGGCTTGAAATGATCTTTTCTTTTACCTGTCAAGTAATTCCTGATGAATAGACCTGGACGCAAGAACATCTCTTTCAGCGTGTAGAAAAACCCTTTGTTTACCTGGAATACATTTTCTGAAAGTTCGTTTAGAAGGCTACCAAAAGTGATTTTGCCAACTTTGATATTTTGACCACACTCACTGCAGAATTTTCCGCTAACTATTTCTCCACAATGTTTGCAATTCATTTTCTAGTTTGTCTCACACAATATAATAAAGGTCCTTCTATAAACCTCTTAAATAGGATAAAATCAGATGTAAATTTTACAAAGGAGATGGACTTCAGGTTGAAGGCTAGATGGAGGGGATATGCTAAATATTAGTAGAATAGTGACGCATGTCAACGCTTAATTATCAGATATTCTAGAAGGAAGAGTCTCAACTTAAACCATAGATGGGGCTAAAAGAGATACCTTAAGGTGAAAAAGAATAAATTTTGATATCCTTTTTTTTGGTTAAAATTCAACTCCATCTGATACTTCTAGCAAGATGCGACCTTGTGAGTCTAAAGGCATCTTTAGGGTGTAGTCTACAACTGGAAGTT
>JALZVN010000096.1 GCA_023299965.1 Saprospiraceae bacterium
TATCTATTTTTTCCATTTGTGTAATACCATTTGTAGTATAAAATGGTGTGCAAGATTTCAGATAGAAATGCTCAAGGTCGAGGCGAAAAGCGCTTCAAATGGTATAATATCGAGTTATAATAGGGGACCCTCTATTTATAAGTTATTTGATTCTTTTTGTTTGGACTAGCGCTGTGCAGTAGTGTATATGCGGAGTGGAGCCTGGGGTTTGGCAACATATGCAGACCTAGACACGCCGATAGGCTGGCAAGGGCCGAGGCGAATGCCGAGCTACGGATACATAGCGACCATGTCATCACGACTTCATCGGGATGATCAGGGTAGTCCCCAAATAAATAAAATAATTGAAAAATATCTAGACTATGGTGGCTGCACTGGCAACACCGTCAGCTGTAGAAGCACGATTAGCTCCTTCAGCTTCATTAAGCGCTTCTTTCCAAATCACCTTGCCTGTTTTGTCTATATACGACCAGATATCATCTGTCTCGACCAAGGCTAAATCATGGCTAAAAGGATTTGCTAAATCAAATTGAAAAGGGATAATGACTTTGCCTGTCTTGTCTATGTAACCCCATCTATTGTCTTGCTGCACAGCTGCCATTCCATTTACAAAGTGACTTGCACTTTTATACGCTGGATGAATAGCTAATTGGGCGTTTTTGTTAAGAAATCCGTACTTATTGTTGATTTTAACCAGACCTAAACCATCAGAAAAATCTCCTGCAAAGGAGTACATCGGAGTTTGAATCACCTGACCAGACTCTTGTAAGTATCCGTAACTCCCCCCTTGCACTACTACCGCCATTTCATCTTTGAACTGTCCAAAAAATGGATTCGCCGGTACATCAAACTGTGGCTCCACCATCATCTCTCCAGAAGTGTTTATATAGCCATACTTCCCATCTAGTTCTACTACCGCAAGTGATTTTTGGAAAGAGTGCGCTTTGTCATAAGCAGCAGGAATAACTAGCTCTCCCCTAGTATTGATATATCCGTATGGACCGTTTTGCTCAATCTTCACTGGCGCCATACCTTTACTAAAGTGCCCTGCAGCATGAAACCGAGGAGTAATAACGTAGTCTCCTTCGTGATTGATAAATCCCCATTTTTCTCCAACTTTTACAGCTGCCATTGATTCATGAAAATCGCTAGCTTGATCAAACTGAACGTCTATTACCAAACTGCCTCTTTCATCGATGTATCCCCATTTAGATACCAAACGAGCGCGTGCTTTGCTCTCTTGAAACTTACCTACAAAACTAAACAAGTGCTTCATAAGAAGACGCCCAAGTTTATCTAACGGAACTGGTTTATTATTGAATGTAACAATAGAAAATTCGTTTTGAAAATCCTCAACCTTGAAGTACTGAGGTTCAATAACAATTTGACCTGCCGCATTCATGAAGCCAAATTTGTTCTTCTCCCGAATTTTATATAGCTGATTGCTCATAATATTTTTAAGTGTTTTCTTGGGCTTTCCTCTAATTCTTCACTAATGTTCGGAACTCATCCACAATATCTCTACTCTCTTGGTCGGAAAGGTAAGCAAATTTTCCTTGTTTATTGATTATGTGATATAGGGGTATAGCCGATATATCGTAGTCTTTAGCAAGGTCTTGTAGCGAAATTGCCCAAGTGTTCACTCCTAGTGGGTTGTGTCGTATCATTGCGTCGCGCCATGCCTCCTCCTCTTTATCGATTGAAATATTTACTAAGACGACTCCCATATCTTGTAATTTTTGTCGTATGTCTTTAGATTTTTTGAACCCAGCGATACATGGTTTGCACCAGCTAGCCCAAAAACTTAAATAGACCACTTTACCATTATAGTCAGTCAGTGAAACAAGGTTTCCCATCTTATCTATCATGTCTATATCTCCTGCCGAAATGTTTTCCACTCCAGAAATATCTCCACCATACATCTGCATAACAGCTTCTGTATATTGAGGACAAGTATTTTGCAAGTCTCCAATTTTTGATCTCCCTAATTCAGAGGCTCCACTCTTTTCATAAACTTTTATCAACAAATGCGTTGTCATATAGCATCTAGCTTCACCAGATAAATGCTGCTCGATCAAGGGATATATCTTCGTATATGATCTATTTTTAAATGGGTCATTGGGAAGGTAATTGTAGATGGCTAGCGCTTTGAGCGCATTTTTATAAGAAGGATGATTAATCAATGATGCATCAGACCAAGTTAGCCCATTTCCCAATCCTAATTGAGATTTAGCAGCTTCTATTCCTTTTTGATCCAACTGATTCACTCTAGGCAATATCCACGATAACTTATCAGCCTCTTTATCATACTTTGCTTTAGTGGAATAAAAATCATGTACCTTCTGACTGATACTAGAACGATATTGCGCAAGTAGATTTCTTTGAGCATTGTACCTCTTAACTAAACTAGCTGTAAAATCAGAGACTGGCACATATTGTCCATTTTGCGACATTATCTTTGAGAAAACAATATCCAAATAAGCACAATCTGTAGTCACTTTAGCAGAGCCCTCACTAAGTTTATCAAATGCGGCTATGAAGTTATTGTCTTCACTCCCTACCCCAGAAAACTGTAGGGTACTCGCCACGTTCTGGCCATTAAAGGAAATAGTAAGTCCTGACTTTGAATCTAGATAAACCGGTATAATGTATCCATCATAATTGAATTCTACAAAAGTTGCTCCCTCGATAGGGTAAATAAACTCTGCGTATCCTGCAGAAGATAGGTCTATTCGATGCGTTTTATTCAACTGTGCGTCCTCAAGATGCGCTTGTTGAATATACACTGCTTGAGTAGTAGCATTAGCTACGTCTAGTTTTACTCGTATATCTTGCGCATGGAGCGCACTCACGAAGCAAGCTATCAAACAGGCTACAAATACTTTAATTACAATACGTTTCAAGGATTACACATTAATGATTATGCTAATATCATACTTTTGACGCAGGAATCAAAGACAGTAACATACCTAAATCTCTTTTTCTGCTGGAACAGCTGCATTTTCTGGTTTCATTTGCGGAAAAAAGATCACTTCTTGGATAGAACTGTTGTTGGTAAGGTGCATACATAGCCTATCTATACCAATACCTAAGCCAGATGTAGGTGGCATTCCATACTCAAGAGCACGCAGAAAATCCTCATCCAATACCATAGCTTCGTCATCTCCTCTTTGTGCTAATTTGAGTTGATCTTCAAATCTCTTTCGCTGATCGATAGGATCATTCAACTCGGAGTATGCATTTGCCAACTCCTTTCCATTCACAAACAACTCAAAACGCTCTACTAAACCTTCCTTTGATCTATGCTTTTTCGCCAATGGGCTCATCGCTATCGGATAGTCTGTGATATAGGTAGGTTGTATCAAGTGATGTTCCACTTTTTCGCCAAAGATCTCATCTATTAGCTTTCCTTTCCCAAGACTTGGATCTACTTCGATGTGTAGCTCTTTGCATACTTGGCGAAGGGCATCTTCTTCCATTTCAGAAATGTCGATACCTGTATACTCCTTAATAGAATCAAACATGGTCAGTCTGCGATATGGACCTGCGAATTCAATCACATTATCCCCTATCTTGACACTAGTCTCTCCATTCACTTCTTGAGCAATGTACTCTAGACAGTTTTCTACCATCTCCATCATCCAGATATAATCCTTATACGCCACATAGATTTCCATCATCGTAAACTCCGGATTATGTGTCCTATCCATCCCCTCATTTCTGAACATCTTGCCTATCTCGTACACTCCATCAAATCCACCTACGATGAGTTTCTTTAGATAGAGTTCATTAGCTATACGCATATACAGTTCCATATCCAGCGTATTGTGATGCGTCGCAAACGGACGTGCAGCAGCTCCTCCATGGATGGGTTGCAAGATGGGAGTTTCCACTTCCATCCATCCATAGCGATCAAAATAGCTACGCATCGCTCGGATCAATTTATTTCTCTTAAGAAAAACTTCCTTCACATCATTATTAACCACGAGATCCACATATCGCTGACGATATCGTAATTCCGGATCAGTAAAGGCATCATGTGTATTCCCTTCTTTGTCCACTTTTACGATCGGAAGGTTCCTCAGTGCCTTAGATAAAAATCTCAATGATTTTACTTTTATAGAAACTTCGCCAGTCTGCGTACAAAACAACTCTCCTTCTATTCCTATAAAGTCTCCAATGTGCAATTGCTTCACTATATTATCGTGTAAGGCAATCTCGTCTTCAGACTCACCGATAGCGCCCTTCTTCATGTACAACTGAATACGACCATAAGAATCTTGTAGCTTGGCAAAAGGTCCACGCTGTCCCATAAATCTACCACCGATGGTCACTGTACCGTTCTCAGCGTATTCGCTTACTCCTTTGACTCTTGCGCTAGCCAAGAGATCTTCAAGAGAAGCCACTTCGCTGCCATCCGACATCTCGATGGTACCATCTAATGAAAAACCAGCAAAGCCCTCATCCGTACTTAGATTAGCAGCTTTAAATTTATTTTTCAATACCAAACCCATCAACTCAGCCCCTTTATCACTACCTACATTTTTTGCCGATCCAAGATATTCAGAAAGCGCTTGTTTATAGTCCGCCGTGGTATAATCTGTTGTCTTAAAGTTGACTTCAAATCTAGCTGCTGGATATGGTTCTATACCCATTTCAGCCAATTTATCCATGGACTGTCTTCGTATTACTTCTTGTTCGCTGAGTTGCATATTGAGCTATTTTGATGACCTAGTGCGTATTTTTAATCCACTAAGCCGATTATTGACCCGTAAAATTATCAAATGATGGTAAATTATTGCCTTTATTCAGAATTTACTTTCACATAATATATGTGAACTTGGATTCCATTTTTTATATAATTAACTTTGAATGAGGACGATAAGTCCAAAAAGGACAAACATTTTTTGAAATATGGGCCTACCCTGACGATCCGCTGAAAAAGCGAATGTCAGGGTCGCTATGTTCCGTAGCTCGCTTTTCGCTCGGTCCCTTTGCTGCCTATCGGCTAGCTAGGGACTACCGATGCCCGCATCGGTACTACTGCACAGCGCTAGTCCAAAAAGAGACAAAGACGGTGATTAGATTTTTTAGGAGGTTTTTATTGTTTTTTTCGTTTGCACTTATTGCTTCAAACTATGGATATACGCAATGTATAGATGAGAGCATCTTGCAAGTACAAATCTCCCAACAGCGCTGCGATGACTTTTCTCCAACATTTTGTCCTTCCGACATATTGACTTGGACGTCTAGACAAGATATCCTACTCCCTCCTAATGCAACATTGACCTGGTATAAAAACGATTACAACTTTCCACCTGATCTAGACCCTAGTAACATAGTCGGCACCTCGACCATTACCCCCAATCCAAGTACTGTATCTGCCTGTGATCCTTGTCCACAATTACTAGGTCTGATGGTAGATGCCTGCTCTGGTGGGATCTTTGGAGTAGAACCTACTAATGAGTTTTTGGTCATTGGCTCAGGCGGAGGGTTTAACACTGCCGATCTTACAATCGATTTTGATGGGGCTAATAATCAGCCCCCCATAAACAATAGTGATATTACACCAGGAGGTGCTTGCAATTTGGCTTTCCCTTCTGCCGCAGTCCTTAGCAATTTGACCAGCAGTGCTTCCTGTACTCAAGTATTTGGAGCCGGTCCCAATACGGATATTCCTGAAGGAGCCGTCCATATTGTTTTTACATCTTGCAATCCAGGCTTATTTTATGACTTCAGCGCACTTTGCGATAATGGTGCACCAGTTTATGTGAGTCAAAGTACCTGCTGCAGGCAACAAGGAGCATTTTCGAATGGGACCAGTAATGGGTTTAGGACGACGACTATTACGATAGATTGCCCAGCATGTGCGACCTTAATTCCTGGACCTAATAATGTTAATGTTACTTCTTTACTAACGCATGATACGGACAACCAAATATTAGAACAAATACCAACTGGTTCTGGTGGAGGCATTGTGTACTACGGAGCAGATGGAGATTTGATTTACGCTTTTACCAACTGTGAAGCTCCTCCAGTACAACTCATCCCTCTCCCCCCCTTAACATCAAATGTGAGTCCATTTAGCTATACCATAAGACCTGAGGATTGCGGTAGTGATTGCGTTATATTCGGTGTATTGAATCCTATTTTTGAAGGCTGCTCATCATCTTCGGCAGGCACTGCTTTTGAGTTTCCTGTAGAATGCGAAGAACCCGACCTTGGTACAACCGAGATATGTGTCGGACAGAGTGTTGAGCTAGCAACTTTGAATGACCCTACCTACACCAATGGTGTCTGGATAGATAACAATGGCAACACAGTCACCACTGCTATGCCAAGCAATGTAGGTGATGAGGAATTCACTTTTATTTCATTTGATTGTTGTGTACAACCTAGCACGACTAACATTACCGTGACTGAAGGAGAATCCGTAATGACCGTACCAGACACGACGCTGTGTCCAGGACAAGCAGTAATCAATCTAGATGATTTAATTACACAACCTATAATTCCTGCAGGAGAATGGAGTGGTAATGGAGTGAATGGAACTCTTTTTGATCCTGCTACATTTCAAGATGAAACGGTATCTGTATTTTTTACACCGATGGAATGTGGAGCTACCTCAGAAGTGCAAATCATTATTTCTGCGGCTCCGGAACTCATGATCAATGGGACAATCTGCGCTTCAGATTCCATCATTATCAATGGTGAAGTCTATAATATAGACAGAAATACAGATATTCAACTTGTCCCAGCTTTGACTGGGTGCGATACTATTGTCAATATTCAGATTGACTTTTTTGACCAAATCCAAACCCTATTATTAGATTCTATTTGCGTAAATGAAGAAATCATGGTTGGGGATTCTACTTTTAGTATAGACAAGCTAAATGGAGAAGTAATCTTTTCTAATGCCTCGGCTGAAGGATGTGACAGCCTTGTTTTTGTAAACCTGAATATTATAGCGCCAGCCCCTCCCACTACTATATTTCGCACGATCTGCCCAGGTGAATCCATAGAGATTGCTGGCACTACTTATGACCAAGATTTACTATCGGGAACAGAAACTCTAGTAGCGAACAATGGATGTGATAGTCTCATCAATATTATGCTGACCTTAGTACAAGATGCAACAAATGAAATCGACCTGACTCTCTGCGCTAATCAGGAAATCACTTTCAATATGATTACCTATTCTGAAAGTAATCCTTCAGGCAGAGATACCATTCCCAGTGCAGCAATAAATGGATGCGACAGCATAATTATAGTCGACATAGACTTTCTACCAGAAATAATTGGAGCGTTTCGCATGAACATATGTGAAGGTTCTGGAGAAGAATTTACCATTGGTGGACAAGTATTTAATGAAAGCAATCCCACAGGCACCGCTATAACTCAATCAATTAATGGTTGCGACTCCATCGTTACTGTAGAGCTTACTCTATTAAACAATCTTATTGGCCCTGACTTTACCAATAACGATTGTGCAGGTAGTGGATTCGAAATCACTTTCGGAAGCGATACTTTTAATGAAGCTAATCCGA
>JALZVN010000097.1 GCA_023299965.1 Saprospiraceae bacterium
CAGTTTAGACTTCTTAGCGTTACTGCTAAAGGCGCCGCAGACCAATTCTATCTGTCCATCTAGTGCAGCTGCCATGCGGTGAACTGCCCCGATGAAGGCACCTCTTCCACCTCCTACCATACCCATTCTTATCTTTCTCATTTCTTCTTTTTGTTGGCGTTATAATTCAAATTCTATCCATCCGGATTATTCAATATTTTCAAAGCTGGGCTTATACCAATCCCTTTAATAATTTCACTGCTCTGGAGTGATCAGCTTAATTCATGAAAACATATCTTCTATAAACCTCCACTTCTTACTTATTTGATATTATCTCTAAAAAATTAGGCCATTTCTATTTTTTCATTTTTGAAAGCTACTAAATACATTAGTGCTACTACACCTGCGATACATGCTGGAAGAATCCAGATGGTGTACCAATTATGACCTCCTGCTGCTAGAGCATAATTATCTACAATCATCCCCCCTATACGAAAGCCAATCAGCATTCCTAGACCATAGGTCGCCAAAGTAATCAGACCTTGCGCGGCGTTCTTAATTTTTGGTCCTGCTTTGTAATCTGTGTAAATTTGACCAGAGACAAAAAAGAAATCATAACAAATACCGTGTAGAATGATCCCCGAAAGAAGCATTGGATATCCTACACCCGTATCTCCTCCAAAGGCAAATAATAAATATCTTCCTACCCATGCTAGCATCCCTACTAGTAGGGTTGTCTTAATCCCAAATTTCTTCAAAAATAAAGGTAAGAGTAACATAAAAACCACTTCTGAAACTTGACCCAAAGTCATTATTCCAGCTACGTTTTTCATGGTTCCAAATTCGTTCAAGAATAGGTTAGCGCTAGAATAGTAGAAAGCCAAAGGAATGCAAATCAATATGGAGGCTATAAAAAATATTAAGTAATTCGTATCTTTTAAAAGTGCTAGTGCATCCAAACCAAGTATGTCTTTAATGCTTGCGCTTTCGCCTTTAGACTTAGGAGGCGTCTTAGGTAAAAGGAAGCTAAATATTCCTAAAAATCCAGATGCAAAGGCAGCCATAAAAAAAGTATTTTGAAGCATATTTTCCGACTCCCATGCTAAGAAGCCAATCATCAAACCAGCCACTATCCAACCTACTGTACCCCATACTCTAATAGCAGGAAATTCCTTAGAAGGGTCTTGCATTTGATTGAATGAGATAGAGTTGACCAATGCCAACGTCGGCATGTACACCAACATATATCCAAGTATATAAGGGTAGAATCCTACAAAGTGGGTTGACTTAGCGGCTAAATATAGCAGTACCGCCCCCACAAGATGAATAATTCCCAAAATTATTCTCGCGTCAAAATAACGATCTGCAATCAAACCAATAATAAAAGGCGCTACGATGGCTCCCCATGATTGGGTCTCATACGCCATCCCAATGTCAGCACCCGAAGCGCCTAGACCTACTCCTAAAAACGTACCCATCGTCACAAACCAGGCTCCCCATATAAAGAACTCCAAAAACATCATGGCGCTCAATTGTATTCGTATCCCTAACCCCATAATTTTTTACCTTTTTATATTTTCTATTAGATTCCGTGGACCTACTGTCAACTTCACTCATTGGCTAAAAACAAAATTCTTCCAGATTTTTTTTCAAATTTATTTTTTTTCATTCATCGTTATCCTTCTGTCAAATTCAAAATTGATTCAGAGATTTATAGTAGTTTCCTTACTCTCATATTCTTAAACCAGACTCTGTCACCATGGTCTTGCAAAGTAATTTTTCCTTTTTTCTTAGTCCCGAAATCAGCGAAGTCTTTCCACTTGGTGCCTTTCAATTTTTCAGTCCAAGCCTCCGTGAAAAGTTCTGCTTCGACTACTTTATGACCATTGAGCCAGTGCTCTACTTGTCCGTCTTTAACTACAACTCTCGCCTTGTTCCATGATCCTGCTGGCTTGACTACTTCTATACTGCAAGCTTCAATATCGTACAAGTCACCTGCTCTATGCTTCTCAATTTTAGCATCTGGATGACAAGTATTATCGAGGATTTGCATCTCTAGACCAGTCATCCAAGGGTAGTCATACTTTTCTGATTCTTCTACGAGATAGATGATCCCGCTATTTCCACATGCGGCTATTTTCCATTCTAGTTCTAGTTCAAAATTTTCAAAGACTTGGTCGTAGATAATGTCTCCTCCATCTTCCACTTGCCAAGTACCATCTGGCTTTTGAGTAGACGCTAAAGTTAAAGCGCCGTCTTCCACCTTCCAGCTTTTACCAATGGTATCTTTTCTATAATTTCTCCAACCATCGGTAGTCATTCCATCAAACATAGAAATCCATCCAGCAGCCTTTTGGTCTTCGGTCAGCTGACCTGTCACAGCAGTGCTCGCTAATAATTTTGGATTAATTTCTCCTGGCTTATTATCAGGAATTTGATTCATTGTGTACCATGCTTCTGGGCTTCGTAAAGCCAAACCACTTTCCGAAGTTAAGTACTCATTCAAATGCACATAGACTAGATGCTCCTCTCTCATACCATCCAGTTGAAGAAAAACTCTTTTTCTATTGGGAGAGATGCTTATTTCTCTGACGCTTAGTGTTTGTTCATCTATTTTGGGACCACCATAGTTTGCCGTCGGCTGGTATCTCCATTGCTTAATCGTATATAGTGATTTATCTAAACCATCTCCTGGCCGCAAAGGATCTGTAAACTCGATCTCTATACCATCACTCATAGCCCTCACCGCAAGCATCTCAAAGGTAGGCTTACCATTGTACTTCAGTCTTTCGAGCCCATACCATTTCTTACCTGTCTGGCCCCAGTTACCAGTGGACCCGACTCCACCTGCATACAAGGCACCATCAGGTCCATATGCTAATCTGTTGACCCCTGCTTCTAACCCTTGGATAAATCTAAAAACTACGCCTTGATATAATCCATTCACTTTTTCAGTAAATACTCTTTTGAGTCCTCCATGAGTCACCTCTCCGTGCACCATTTGCCCCTTGTAGGGACCATCTTTCAGATAAGTGATTTGAGAAGGAGAGTTTCCAATTTCATTTTGTGGCAACCATACGACAGGCAATGTTTCCTTTTTGTTTTTGGTGCCTTCAAAGTCTACAGCCCTCGATCCGTACCATGCCCCTTTTTGCACATGCAGAATTTTGGAAGCAGGGATCCAGTCTCCTTGATTATCGGCTACAAATATTTCATCATCTGTACCTATGCCAATTCCATTCGGTGTCCGTAGACCGTTGGCTATATACTCGATGTCACCACTAGCTAGCTCTACTCTAAATACAGAACCACGCTGTGGGGGTTGATTTGGTGCAGATGCTCCACCTGGCAAAATGCCGATAGCAAGGTTTCCATACAACCAACCATCTTTCTCTACCAGACCAAATGCAAATTCGTGGAAGTTGGCCGATACCTCCCAACTGTTATTGATGGTTTGATATTCGTCAATGACTTCGTCTCCATCGTTGTCTATTAGTTTTGTGAGTTCTTGTTTTTGAAGGACATAGATTTCATCGTTTACTACTTTGAGTCCAAGCGGTTCTGCTAAGCCTGATGCGATGGTCTTGACTCTCATTTTACTGGCATCACCAGAGTCTGCATTTTCTATGATATGCACTTCACCTCCCGCATCCCAAGTACTAACTACTAAAGTACCATCTGCTTTAAAATCTAAACCCGCTACTTTGGGTAAGAAGGTGCTAGGTCTAGCGGTGGACAAATCAAAACTCGGATGTACTGTATTCAACGGGAATCCATCACCTGCAATCTTCGTTTTTGAATCCATGGGTGGTGCTTTTGCTTTTGCACCTGGAGCTTGATTGACTTTATGATGTGAGAAAGAATTACCAGGGATTGTTTTAAATAGTTTGTCATCAAAAGAATTCCATAGCAATTGTACGCTCATTCCACCGCGTCCTTGAAAAAACTGAACTTTAAATGGGTGCAATCCTTTCTTGAGGGCTAATTCGCCATCTCTAGCTTCTGCGCCGTGGAAGCCATCATTATTAATAGCCAATTGATCATCGATATATAGCCTAGACCCATCGTCACTTATCAATCTGAACACGTAGTTGTTGTCTTTTGGAATATTGATGTATCCTGTATACTCCATAGCGAACCAATCACCCGCCCAAAACAAATCTCCCTCTAAGGCATCTACTCGTGAGGTTATACCTTCATACTGCGGCTTCTTTTTGAAATTGATATCGCCTAGCTTTGACACTGCATCGGTGATTCTAATGACCTTCACATTGACACCGGGCAGATAGTCCGATTCCTTTGCGTTCTTAACACCATCTAGAAGGGGCATTTCTTTGTTCGTTTTTTCTATTTCTGCGTAATCTTTTTCGAGGTCAGCATCTAGGGACATGATGTAGGTCACCATTTCCTTAATATCCACGGAAGATACATTTGGATGCGCGTTCATCATCACTTGTCCCCAGACGCCCATGCCTCCTTGCTTTACCTTGGTCGTAAGCATCTCTATATTTTCAGGTGTATTAGCATATCGCTGTGCAATTTTCTCATAGGCTGGTCCGATAGTCTTACGAATGGTATTGTGGCAACTCTTGCAGTCATTTCTAGCAATGAGTTTATAGCCTAAGGGTTTTTCTAATACGGTATCATCCTGTAGTTTATTTTTATTCTTAATCAATGGTTGAGCTACGAAATACACCTTGATCATAGTAGGTTGGTCGTTGTGCAGAAGAAGGCTACCTTCTATGTTGGTCGCGCTAATTTTGCCTGCTTTGATGGGTGTTTCTTTATCAACTTGAAATTCGCTATTGGCGTCATATCCAATATAAGATCCATCCCTATTTTTCGCAGCGGCGATAGAATGTATATTCATATACAAGCCTACCTGCATATCTTTATATTCATTGTCTACCGTAAATTTTCTTTCAAACCCATTATCACTCTTATCGTTGCTGATAAATTCTGGGGTCTCAGTGATGCGAATCGTCTTACCATCAGTAGACATCAGATCATACATCATAGTAACTTGACCGTTTTTTATTTTATGCCCTTTATATTTTACTTCTGGTATTTCTTTTTTGTCTCCTATCTGAATAAACCAAGGGTTGTTGATCGCATTAGAGATATAGGCATCTCCTATCGTATTGGGCTGTGGTCCGTGGACCGTATTATATACTGCTCCATCGAAATTCACAAAGCCTTTCCACACCTTGTATAATTTTGCTTCTTGGGTGGAGTATGCTGCCCACATCTTATCATTCAATGCAAGGGTAATCATCCTTGGCATACTGTCAAGTACAGATCTAAAGACCCAAGGTGAATGGGCTCTTTCGTAGTCTATATGGCTGGCAGAAGAACTACTGCTCATATGAGTGTCTGATTTGCAAGTGAACAGAATGCATCCTAGAAGCACCGTTGCGAGTAGCAATAGATGAGTATTTTTCATATGTGGTTTTGTTCGTTTTGACGAAGGGCTCTAATATAATTATAATTACAGATTATCCATTTGTTCTGGACTTAGATAATTTGGCATCAGACAATGCGTGATAGATGGCGACAATTCATCACTTGCGAATAGTACCTCAATCAAGCGGGGTGCATATGTGTCTCCTAAAAAGGCTCGCTCTTGCGGGAGCTTATGAATATTATCTAATTAAAATTCTGACAGAAAAGATCGCCTTTATCTCAGCTTTGTTAGGTATGCGTGTCTAAAATCTCCAATTGGTAAGATCTGATGAGTGAAGGATGGTAATGATGCCACTGGCAAGTGGCAGTCCAAGTCTCTCCGATAGGAAGACGCAGGACCGGAGTGAACACGGAGTCATGGACAGCCTGGTCGCCCTTGGGTGGATTGGTGGTGTTGGCTGGGGCGGCACTCCCAAAAAATTATCAAAAAATGAATTAAATACCTTTTCCGAAGGTAGAGACATCCTTAGTTAGACCGATTTTTTTGAGACGAAATAGATGAAAGAAGCGTAAAATAGTAGGGAAAAGGACAATAGGGGCTGGCAAAATGCTTAAGAGTAGGTTAAAGTAGGTATTTTGTAGCGTCAAATGAGTGAAAATCTCGTCTTACAAATGGAGCTCTGGACGGAAGAAGATTCTGTAGAGACGAATAATTTAACATCACACATAACCACACTGTTACGTTGAAGCTATCTATTAAAGGGGTATTGTTTTTCTTTATCATATTCTGTGCGGGGCAGATGCATGGGCAGAGCTTGTCTGGAACAGTCACAGATGAAAATGGGGAACCCGTACCGTATGCCAATATTTTCGTCAAGGAATTGGCTTCAGGTACGTCAACAGACTTTGACGGAAATTTCTTTTTGCAGCTTGTCTCTTCTGGAGAATATAGCCTGGTGGTATCTGCCATCGGATATGAATCAAAAAATGTCTCTGCTATCCTACGCGAAGCGATAGACTTTAAGGTCTATGCCACGCTGCAAACTTCTTCTATACAAATGGAAGAAATCATCGTAAAGGCTGAAAAAAAAGATAGAGCTTTTGGGATCATACGAAAGGCGATTGAGGCTAAGGATCAATTTAGAAATCCAGTGGAGAGCTCTACTAGTGAAATCTATATGCGTAGTTTCGAAAAACGAAACACCACTAAAAATAAAAAGCAACAGGATAAAATAGAAGAAGAAAAAATCATAAACGAGGATGGATCGCCGATAGACCCTTTTGAGGAAATGCAGCGAAAACTCGATGAAGAAATGAACAGAGTGAACATGGTAGAAATGCAACTCACCATGCATCATCAAAAACCAAACAACTACAAAGAGATTCGCAATGCCTATTCCGTATATGGTCGTCAAGAATCACTATATGTCCCTACCCTATCAGATATTAATTTTTCGTTTTACAAAAATCTCGTGAAGCTAAAAGGCATCTCGGATACTCCTGTCATTTCACCTATAAGCAATACTGCTATCCTCTCCTATAAATACAAGCTGATAGAAGCTACTGTAGCAGATGATGGTCAACTAGTCTATAAAATAAAAGTCATCCCTCGTAAAAAGGGGAATGGTACCATGTCTGGATTTATCTACATCAATGAAGGCTTGTGGAATATCCGTAGTCTAGATTTGAAGTTAAACAAAGGTGCCTCTAGAGCATATGACGAATTCCGCATCAAACAAAGCTATAAGAAAATTGATGAGGTATGGATTATTGACAGGCAAGAGTTTGACTACAAAACAAAGGTTAGCAGTAGAAAGACTTTTGAAGGTACTACGCTCATCACGATAGATGACTT